>JBEKZR010000310.1:0-4586 GCA_049509715.1 Occallatibacter sp.
ACCGGGCCGGTCGAGCGCGCGGAAGACCCGGATTGCCCGGTCGAAATCTCGACAGTCACGTTTCCGGTGGCCCCGGCGCTGACCGTTTCGCTCGTGGGGTTGAACAGGCATAGCGCGTTGGTTGGAAGCGTGCCGCTCTGGAAAGTAAACTTCTCTCCCGGCGAGCCACTCTGCAGGGTAATCGCCAGCGTGTAGTAGGCGGTCTGGCCGCTGGCGACGGTTTGAGTAGTCGAGCCGCTGGCCGCCAGCGTGAAATCGAATCCAGACCCCGAGAGCGCTACCGTGACCGGGCCGGGCGCCGTAGCGGAGTTGATGGTCAATGTGCCCGTGAACGACCCGTAGACGGCGGGCTGAAAGACGATTCCGGCTGTACAACTTGCTCCCGCGGCCAGGCTGGCAGAGCAGGTGTTCTGCGTCAGGCTGAACGGAGGAGCTGTCGAAAGCGCCAGCGAACTGGCGGCTGCGCTGCCTCCGTTGCTGATGGTGATCGTTTGCGCCGCGCTGGACTGGCCGGGGACTACCGCGGCAAAGTCCAGGCTCGGCGGGCTTACGCTCAACGCCGCTGGCTGCAAGCCCGTGCCGGTCAGAGCCACCGTCTGCGTCCGCAGCGCATCGGAGACGGTGAGCGTGCCGGTCTGCACGCTCACCTGGGTGGGAGCAAAAATTACTGAAATTGCGCAACTCGCGCGCCCAATCAGCTGCGTCCCGCAGTTGTTCGACGTCTGAAAGGCCTCGCTCGCCGAGATCGCGATCGAAGTCAGCGGAAGGTCGCCGGTGTTGGTCAAACTGACGGTCTGCGCCGCCGAAAGCTGCCCCATCACCGTTCCGGGAAACGTCAGCGACGTGACCCCGAGGGTATCCGTGGGCGGCGCTGCCCCGGTCCCGGTCAGTGTCACGGTCTGCGTTCCGGCCCCATCGGTAAACGTCAGCGTTCCCGCCACCGCTCCCGCTTGTGTGGGCGCAAACGCCACCATCACCTGGCAATCGGTCTCCGCCGCCAGGGTGCTCGTGCCGCACGCGTTGCTCGCGATCGTGAATGGCAGGCTGATGCTGATGCCCGTGATCGGCACCGGCGTCCCGCTGTTGTTGGCCGCCTCCACCTGCAACGCGGCGGAGGTCGTCCCCACCTCGGTCGGCCCGCCCAGCGCCTGGTCGAAGTTGATCGTGGCCGGGGTCAGGCTCACCGCTCCCGCCGGGGTCCCGGTCCCGCTCAGCTCCACGCTCAGTTGCCCGCCGGAGATGTTGGCGTAGATGATCATCTGGCCCGTCCGGCTGCCTGTCCCGGTGGGTGTAAACGTCACCTCGATGGGGCAGCTTTTGCCTGCGGCCACGGTCGTATTCTGGCACTCATCGGTCTCGCTGAAATCCCCGCTCAGGTCAATCGCGGTAGGCGTCAGCGCCAGGCTGCCCGTGTTCTCCAGGGTCACCGTCTGCGCCTTGCTGGGGGTTTCGAACACCTGGCTCGCAAAGGTCAGCGACGCCGGGTTCGCGGCCGCCGTTGTCAAACCCGTGCCCGCGGTCCACAACGGGGTCTGCCATACTCCTCTGCCGTAGGTCGCCGCCACCAGCGCCTGCGCGGATGCGGACGCGCTCAGTCCCACCACCGGCGCCTCCGGCAGTCCGGTCCCAAATGCGGACCAGCAGGTGGACGGCGTATTCATGCAGGCCGCAATCCCGGTCGTGAAATACACCCCCGCGTCCGTGGCAATGTAGACCGTGTTGGCGTCCTGCGGGTCCACAACCAGGCTGCTGGCCGGAGCCCAGGGAAGGTTGGATATAACCGTAGCCCAGTGCGCCCCCCCGTCGGTCGAACGGTACGCCACCTTCACCTTTTCCTGGAGGCTTGCAATTCCTTCCACGGTCGCGTAGACCGTGTTCCCGGTCGTGTCGTGGGGGTCGATGAAGAGGCTCGAAATGTCCAGGCCGTACAAATTCATCGTGTTGCTGTCGTTGGTGACCGGGTTCAGCGTAAGGTCCCGCCACACAGGCGGCGAGCTGCTGGCGGGATTGATCGTCGCGCTCAGAACATGGCCGGGCAGGTTCGCACCTCCGTTCAGGGAGCCATACATGCCCACGTAAACCACTTCGCTGCCGCCGGCCAGCTCCATCGCGGCCACCGACCGAATCAGCGCATCGCCGCTGCACGGCCCCGGAGCCGTCAAGCTGTCCAGAATGGGGCTGATTGCGTTGCCCCCGCTCCAGCCGACGCCATCGGCCGGACCGCGCCACACCCGGCAGGTCCCGATCAGCAACTGCGTCGTGTCCAGCGGATCCACCAGAAACGGCGCCGGAGTGGTCATGGTGTACCCATCCCCGCCCACGTCCGCATCGGTAATCACCGGGCTGGCGCCGAACGTGGCCGGAGTGCAGGGGCTCGCATCCGCGCACAGGTAGATGGAAACTCCCTCCTCGTTGTTCACATACCAGTTATCTGCGTTGCTGGGATCGACGGCCACCGGCCCGCCGTCACCGCCCAGTATCTGCGGCCACTCTGCCGTCGGCCCCGTGGCGTTCTTCACCCCCGCTGTCCCGTTCACCCCCAGCCCGGCCATCATCGTGTAGGGCGTGGAGCTGGCCTGCGACATGCTCACCACCTCCGCCAGCGAACCCAGGCTCCCGTTCAGATTCTGGAAGTGGGTCGCATCGGCCGCAGCGCACACCGGCCCCGTCTCGCCAATTGCGTCCATCGAGCGCCACAGCCCGCTGTCGTTGCCCACAAAGATTTCCAGCGGATTGGCCGCGCTCCAGGCCAGCGCGTGCTGGTAGCTGGCCACCTGGGCGCTCATGCAGGTGCTCGCATTGGTCGTGTTGCGCCACACGCAGCCCATGGCCAGACTGCACTTCCACAGATCGTTGGCCCCGGCCAGCAGCACCGTGTCCTGTTGCGACGGCACGGCGGCCAGCGCCAGGTTATATTCGCCGTTGGCAATGGTCGCCGCCCCGTCGATCGTGCTCGTCTCCAGCGCCGTCGTGTTCCATTGCTTGCCAAACGCGATGCTCTGGTTCGCGCACGCGCCCCCGCTCGCCGCGCACTGGTCCTGCCACAGTCCCTGGTCCTGGTTGTCGATATCCACCGTCCAGGCAAAGGTGTCCCCGGTCTGCGGATTCACCGCCAGCGTTCCGCGAAAGATCGGGCAATCGATCGAGCCAATGGCGCCGTGATTGGTAGGGCAGAATAGCGTGCTCAACCCCGAGCCGGGCTGCGCCGCCATCCGCGTCCAGGTCACGCCGTCCGTCGACTGGTAGTAGCCGTGGAAGCGCACCGCCGCCACAAACAACTGCCGCACCGGGTTCCACACCACCGATGTCGCCGCATTGCCGTCGGGGCCCGCGAATGGATCGTTCGGCCCCTGGACATCCGCGCCTGCTCCATCCGTGATGGTCGCCAGATTCCACGTTGCGCCGCTGTCCAGGGAGTAATACAGCCCTTCATAGCTCTCGTTTGGCCGGTCCGCATTCACCAGCGTCCCTTCGTAGGCCTGGGAAACCGCGGCCACCACCAGTTGCGGATTCACCGTGCTCCAGGCAAAGCCCGCAAAGCCCTCCCCGGCAAAACCCCATTCCATATCCGCGGTTGTCTGCGTCAGGCTCCAGCTATTTCCCCCGTCGGCGGAACGCAGAATTCCCGCTCCATAGTAGGAGTCCAGCGCATCGTTCGGGTCCCCTGTTCCGGCCAGAATCACGCCCGTCCCGCCCGGCTGCACCGTCAATGCCCCAATGCTGATCGAAGCGTCCATTGCGCCGCTCAGCGCCGCCACGGTGTCCGTCAATGGCGCAAAGACGATCGAAGAGGCGTTGGAAGTGGCGGCATTCTGCGCCACCCACACCCCACCCCCGGTCGTTCCCAGGTAGAGATGATTGCCGGTCGAATCCGTGGGGTCCACCGCCAGCGCCGAAACCCGGCCGGTCACCAGCCCATAGTTCGGCGTCAGCACCGCCTCCGGACCCAGCGCCTGCCAAGTCGCAGTGGCCGCCGTCCCGCCCTGTGGCGCAACCTCATTCTTGCGCCAGCCCCCTTTTGTACGCCATCCAGGACGCCCGGCGCCGGACCATGCCTTCCCCCGGCCCGGCGTCCATCCCCGCTCGGCAAGAAACCTGTGTGCCTGAATCACCCGCGGCGGCTGCCCTGCAATGCTCCGTGCCCCATCTTTGCTGTCATTCTGAGCGAAGCGTAGCGAAGTCGAAGAACCTGCATTTTGGCTTTTTGTCGCAAGGGTGGGAGACCCCAAAACTCGATTGGAACTGGGTTTACCAGGAGTTGGCAGCCCGCCAGCCTCTGCGCTCTGCGCCCGCGCCGGCATCGCGCCCACGGCCACAAAAACCGCAACAGCCATCGTTCCCAGCGCCAGGCCAGCCCATCCGCCGCGCCTCCTGCCGTTCCCGGCTGCGGAAACACACAACTCAACTTCGCCGCTCAGGCCAGGCCGATCGGATACCCACTCAGAAGCCCGCATAGTCGCACATCCGGAATCCGATTCCGGCCTCCCCTCTCTACATCCTCCGAGGGGGACATGAACGGAATCCAATGGAATACGCCGTGCGAAACACGCAGCTTCCGGGATTGGACTTGGCTCAGATTATATTCC
>JBEKZR010000311.1:0-4581 GCA_049509715.1 Occallatibacter sp.
TGGGCAACGGGGGGTTGGGCCGGCTGGCCTCCTGCTTCATGGATTCTCTGGCCACGCTGGACATTCCCGCGATCGGATACGGGATACGCTACGAATACGGCATCTTCGATCAGCAGATACGCGACGGCTGGCAGGTGGAGACGACCGACAAATGGCTGCGGCTAGGCAATCCGTGGGCGCTGGAGCGGCCGGAAGACGCCTTTGAAGTGAAGATGGGCGGGCGCACGGAAAGGCGCGCCGACGCCACGGGCCGGCTGCGCGTGCTTTGGACTCCGCAACGCGTGGTCCGCGGCATCCCGCACGACACGCCCATCCTGGGCTACCGGACGAACACGGCAAACACCATGCGCCTGTGGTCGGCGCAGGCCGTGGAGAGCTTCGATTTCGGCGCCTTCAACACGGGAGACTTCTTCGGCGCGGTGGCGGACAAGGTGGCGTCGGAGAACATCTCCAAGATTCTTTACCCCAACGACGAAGGGCTTCAGGGCAAGCAGCTGCGGCTGGCGCAGCAGTTCTTCTTCGTCTCCTGCAGCCTGCAGCACATCGTGAAGATTCAGGCGAACGCAAAGCGCCCGCTGGCCGAGCTGCATCGCAACTTCGCCATTCAGATGAACGACACGCATCCGGCCATTGCGGTGGCGGAGCTGATGCGGCTGCTGGTCGATGAGCACTCTCTCGAGTGGGACACGGCGTGGAGCGTTACCCAGCACACCCTCTCCTACACCAACCACACGCTGATGCCGGAAGCCCTGGAACAGTGGCCGCGCAACCTTTTCGGCTCCCTGCTGCCGCGGCATCTTGAGATCGTGGACGAGATCAACCGCCGCCATCTGGAGAATGTGCGGCAAAGGTTTCCCAGCGACGGCGAGCGCGCACAGCGGCTTTCGCTGATCGATGAAAGCGGCGAAAAATACGTGCGCATGGCGCATCTGGCCGCGCTGGGCAGCCACGCCATCAACGGAGTGGCGGCGCTGCATACGGAGCTGCTCAAGACCCACGTGCTGCGCGACTTCTACGAGCTTACGCCGGATAAATTCTCTAACAAGACCAACGGCGTGACGCCGCGGCGCTGGATGGTTTTGAGCAATCCCGGCCTGGCGCAACTGCTCCTGTCGCGGCTTGGCACGGGCTGGGTCCACGATCTGGAAAAGCTGCGCCGGCTGGAGCCGCTGGCCGCCGACCGCGAGTTTGCCGACGAATGGAGAGCCATCAAGCTCCAGAACAAGGCCAGGCTATCCAACTACATACAGGAGCGCCTCGGCATGGCCACCGATCCGTCCTCGATGTTCGATGTGCTGGTCAAGCGGCTGCATGAATACAAGCGCCAGCACCTGCAGATCCTGCACATCCTGACGCTCTGGAAGCGCATCCAACACGATCCCGGCGCGGAAGTGGTTCCCCGCACCTTCCTGTTCGGCGGCAAAGCCGCGCCCGGCTATCGCATGGCCAAGCTCATCATCAAACTCATTCATTCAGTCGGCGAAGCCGTGAACGCCGATCCGCTGGTGCGGGGAAGGCTTAAGGTCGTTTTTCTGCCCGATTACAACGTGAAACTGGGCCAGCGCGTGTACCCCGCCGCCGACCTGAGCGAGCAGATTTCGCTGGCCGGCAAGGAGGCCTCAGGAACCGGCAACATGAAATTCGCCATGAACGGGGCGCTGACCATCGGCACGCTGGACGGCGCCAACATCGAGATACGCGAAGAGGTGGGCGCGGATAACTTCTTCCTCTTCGGACTCACCACTCCCGAGGTCGAGCAGAAGAAGCGCGAGGGCTACAATCCGCGCGACTTCTATAACTCGAACGCCAATCTGCGCGAGGTGATCGACGCCCTCTCCAACGGGGAACTCTCGCACGGCGACAAGAAGCTCTTCGAGCCCCTGGTCTCCTCGCTGCTCAACGGCGACGAGTACATGCTGCTGGCCGATTACCAGTCCTACGTCGATTGCCAGGACCGCGTCAGCCTGGCCTACGGGAACCAGGAGGAATGGACCCGGATGTCCATCCTGAACGTAGCCCGCATCGGCAAGTTTTCCTCCGACCGGGCCATTCGCGACTACTGCGCCGACATCTGGAAGACCTGGCCGGTGAAGATCCAGTTGTAGGGGCTTATGAACGGGTCCGGCCGAGTGTTATGGTTACCACCCTTGCGACAAGAAAAGTCGCAAGGATGGGGCACCCACATTTCAAAGGCTCGGAAAGGGTGGGCCACACGCCAAAAAGTCGAGGAACTCGCGAACAGCGGCTATGAGAATGCCCGCGCCATCATTACTGCCAAGATTCTGAAGCGATGACGAAGTCGGGGGGCTCGTTCTCAGAACAAATCCAGATCATGCAACGGCCAAAGTTCGGTGTCCAACGGAATCGGCGGCGGGAGTCAACTTAATTTCAATGTCGTATCCGAGGCGGTTCAGGCACTCCATCAACTTGCGTTCCGAGAGGTTAGAGAAATCGCCGCGCATCAGGCCGGATACCTTGGCTTGCGAAATGCCCATCCGTCGTCCTGCTTCCTCCTGGGTCAGGCCCAGACGCCGCACGGCGCGCGTGATTTCGATGACCAGCCCGGACTTTATTTTGAGCTGCTCGGCTTCAAGAAGGCCAAGGTCCGCAAAGACATTGCCGGAGCTGATTTCGATTTCGATACCGTCAAGAACGCGATTTGCCATCTCGTATCTCCTTTGCCAGCGCCTCGGCTACCTTGAGCCGGGCGTGAATGATCTCCATATCTCTCTTGGGCGTCGCTATTCCGCTTTTACTCTTCTTCTGGAAGCAGTGCAGCACGAACACCGCTTCTTTGAACTTGACGGTGTAGACGGCCCGGTACGTCCCATCGGCATCGTCTTCGACCACCTCCAGCACTCCGGCGCCTCCGAAGCCCTTCAACACCTTGGCCGCGTCGTGCTGCTCGCCGTTCTGTGCAAAGTTCAAGGCGTGACCGAAGAACTTCCGTATACCGACCGGAAGCCGCATCAAATCCTTTTTGCTGCTCCCGATCCAGATCAGCGGCTTTTCGGAGGTAAGCACGTGTTGATTATACCAGAACGGGTATGAAGTGCGAAGCCTATCTTTGTAGTTCACTTTGGAACAGGCGGGCTGCTCGCTTCTGTTTTTCCATGGATGCAGTCGATACAATAGCTTCAGGGATTTGGAAGATGCGGCTGGTTTTCAGGATTCTCCCGATGCTTTTGGCTCCGGCGCTGCTGCTGATGGCCGGATGCGGGGGTGGGGGCGTGTCCGCAAACCCCTCCAACGCCAGCTTCTCCATCTCCCCCGGCACCGGCGCCATCGACACCAATTGCACCGGCTGCAATACGGCCAACTCGCAGGGCGCATCCGTGGAGCAGTTCACCGCGACCCTCTCCAGCGGGGGCGCGGCAGGGGTCACCTGGTCGGTCTCCGGCGGCGACACGCTCAGCGGACCGGGCAGCATTACCTCCGCAGGCCGCTACACCCCGCCCAGCTACCTGACCGCCGATCATGTGCAGGTGGTGGTGACCGCGACCCTTCAATCGAATACAGCCACCAAGGCAACCGCCGTGATGACTGTGACGCCGGGATTTCTGCAACCGCTCACGCCGGAGAACGCGGCCCTGGGCGCCAACGGCCAAGTGACCGTGACCGGCTACCTGGCTGAAGCGGGCGGCAGCACCGGCATCGCATACGCGCTTTCGGGCACGGCGGGCGGGTCAAGCGGGGGGCAGGGTTCTCTGGGCAACACGACCTGCCAGCGCAGCAGCCAGGCCTTCACTTCATGCACCGTCACCTATTCCGCGCCGGCGTCGATTTCAGCCACTGCCGCGACCTATATTGTGGCAACGGCAGGAACCTCGTCCTCAAGAGCCTCGGCCGAGGTGCTGCTGAACACCGCGGGAGTCTCGAGCAATCCCTCCGCCCACCAGGCGCAATTGTCCACGCCGGTTTCACTGGGCAACTCGGGAGGCAACAACAACGACTACGATACGCAGGGAAACCAGATCGTGGACTGCTGCAGCGGAACGCTGGGATCGCTGATTGAGGACACCAATAGTCACCAGTACCTGCTGAGCAACAACCACGTGCTGGCGCGCAGCGACCAGGCCAGCGTGGGTGACGCCATCATCCAGCCGGGACTCATCGATAACAACTGCACGCCCAACGGAGAAGGGGGCGGGACCACGCCGGTGGGCTCGCTGACCGGCTGGCTGGCCCTCAGCTCGAACACAACCAACGCGGACGCGGCCATCGCCCAGGTGGATTCCGGCGTGGTGAACACTTCCGGCGCCATTCTCGAACTGGGGGCACGCCAGCCTGACGGCACGCTGGCCGCCGCGCCTCCGGGCATCTCCACGAGCGGCGGCAAAGGCGAGGCCGCAGCTCTCAATCTGGTGGTGGCCAAGAGCGGGCGGACCACCGGGTTAACGTGCGCCGGCATTTCGGCGCTCGATCTGGACGTATCGGTGGATTACTACCTGGACTGCGCTGAAACCAAGCCCTACCTGACCAAGACTTACACCAACCAGCTAGCCATCAGCGGCAACGAATTCAGCGATGCGGGCGACTCCGGGTCACTGGTGGTGGATGTTGCGAATGCCGAACCCGTGG
>JBEKZR010000312.1:0-4522 GCA_049509715.1 Occallatibacter sp.
CGGAGACGATTTGCGTGGCCGAATACGCGCCCTATTCCAAGCTGTTCAAGCGGGCAGAGCTGGTGGTGCACCAGGGCGGGGTGGGGACGACGGCGCAGTGCCTGCGGGCGGGCAAGCCGATGCTGATTATGCCTTACTCGCACGACCAGCCGGACAACGGCAGGCGGATGCGGCGGCTGAAGGTGGCGCGGGTGATTCAGCGCGGGAACTACACGCCGCTGAGGGTGGCGCGGAAGCTGAAGGCGATGCTGGCGGAGCCCAAATTTGCGCGGCGGGCGGCGCAGGTGGCGCACCGGCTGGAGCTTGAGGACGGTGTGCGGTCGGCGTGCGACGCGCTGGAGGAGTTGTACCGGAAGACGCGCCAGGCGTGAGGGCGCTGGTTGTTGTTCGAGCGCCAAGCGCGCAGGGCCGTGCTGGTGTAAACTGATTTGGACCCCACAGCCGGTCCGCCGCGGCGGACCGGCTCGATTGTGTCGGGACGTGGCTCAGCCTGGTAGAGCACTCGCTTGGGGTGCGAGGGGTCGGCAGTTCAAATCTGCCCGTCCCGACCATTTTAAACCCTTTAGTTTGTTTTAGTTCTAGTCATTTCCAGTCGTCGGCGTTGGTCTTCCAATTCCCCAATTGTGACGTGATTGTGACGTTATCCAATGCGGCGACGGCCTTGCGCTTCGCTTCTTGGCGGATGCGGCTGGCAACGACGATTCGCCAGGATTCGTCAAAGTCAATTGTCCATGCACCGATGAGCTGGGCCCCGGTCGATTCAACACACCTCGCTCGATTTATCTGCAAATCGACTCTTGCGCCGGAAAGTAGTTAGAGTCTGTTATGAACTATAGGACGGCAGCGACGGGTGCCAATTTTTCCCAGTTCGAGGAATGAGGAGTGACGCATACCGGGTGTCTGCTAGCGACGATTGACGACGAAATGGGGAAAATTGGTCCCGTCCCGAAGGGTTGCGGCGAAAATCCGGCCATACTTCATTCTCGCCCTCGACGGTGGACCCGCCACAGCCTTCGGGCTCGGCTTCGTCTGACCGGATTTTCACTCGCAACGCTGTCCGCCCTATAGTTCATAACAGGCTCTAGCGCGGGCTCGGAGCGGCTTTGGCGAAATGGAAGATGCAGTTGACCTGGTGCGTGGCAGGATCGGCCTTGACGTCGTAGGTGGTAATGACTGTTTGCATCCATTTCATCAGAGGCTTGTCTTTCTTTTGTGCCAGCACCGCAAAGTTTGAGACATAGCTTTCGTCAAATACGTCGCCGGATGCCATCTTCCAGACGAGCTTAAGTTTGGCGGCCATCACGTCGGGGGCTCCGTCGAATTTGACAGAGGCTAGCCGGTACTGCGAGCCCGGAACGATTTCGAGGCTGTAATTCACGATGTGAGTAGCCTCATTAAAGGAAGGGTGTGAAACGATGGAGCAATCCAGATAGCCTTTAGCGTGGGTTGCGTCGCGGACGGCCAGGAGAAATAGATCGAGCGGCCGTCCAGAACCGGTCGGGTATTTGGACAGGATTTTCTCAACATCTGCGCGCGCGACCAGCGCGCCGGCTGGATAGTCGATGGTTCCGAGCTTGTAGATCCCACCTTCCTTGATCGTTACCGTATAGGGAATATCGACGGACTGATCCGAGACGACGGGAGGATCAACCTGGGCAACATCGACTTCGACGGCCGCATAACCTTGGTCCTGGTAGAGGTCTTCGAAAACGTGCCGAAGACCGATGGCTGTGTTCTCTGTGTCGAAGCTATTTCCGATTTGGCCGCTGGCCAGGAGGCTGGCCTTGGCTTGCATAGCGGACGAGACGCCGGCAAGCTGGATGCGGCCGATATTCACCGCCGGCGAAACGACTGTGAAGTTCATAGCCGTGAGCTTTTGCGGGCCCAGGCCGCTGGTGAGAGCGGCTTTCACCGTTGCCTTGACGTTTTTGGCCGCCAGCATCTCTTCGAATGTCTGGCGGATTCCTTCGACCATGGAGCCACTAGCTGGCAGGCGGCCATGATAGAGCGGGAAGCGCTCGTGAAGCTTGGCGTCGAGTTCTTCGCCCGGCGTAACAGGCACATTCTCCAAGTGCATGGAGAAAAGCTCGCTGGAAGGCGTCAAAGTGAAGAGCACCGTCTTGCTGTCGGAGGTGAACTTTACCTCTTTGAAAAGGCCCGTATCATTGAGCTGCTTGGCGCGAGCTTTCACTTCGCGGGAGTTGAGAGGCGCGTCCGGCTTTAAGCCGGCGGCCGCGAGCAGCTCCTGTTGGGTATATAGAGGTGCGCCTTGAAAGCGGATCGCCTTGGGCGGAACTTTCTTCTGCGCCAGCAAGGGAAGAGAGCAAAGCAGAAGCAAAGCTACACTGACTGCGCCAGACTGTTTGGTCATGTTGTGCCAAGATTAGCAAATAAAGGCCGGTGCGACCAGGGGGTTTTCTGAAAGGCAAGAGAGATTCGGCTGCCGACACCGTCTGGTCTTCAATGCGCGAGGTCTTGCGACTATCAGGCAATAGTCCTCTGTCAGCCTTGGGCTCGGAGACAGGGAATGTTCGTTCGACAATTCTAAATGTCCATCATGGCCAACGACTCAAGGTCAGGTAATTGCCTCCGATTCCAGACCGGTGCTGAAGAACGCACTTAAGTTGCGGGAATGGGCAGCGCCTGGATTGTCGGCCATTCGTACATTAAGGCGCGCGCACCCCCTCTGGCGAGATGCAAGAGTGCCTCCCGAAAAGCGACTCCAGATTTGAGCGAACTCTCGGGCCTCAAAAACTCCGGGCCGGAGCAGAAAAGTTCTAAAATCGTCCTCTAGCGCCGACATAACCTCCGCGTTGCAGTGATGGAATGTCCGGGCTATTCAGGCATCCTCTATCGCCAGGCTCCGGGTGCAATCGCATATATTCTTGCCATTCCGCTGAGCTTCCCTGGCTTCAACGAGCGGGACGCTCTTCCCGATGGAGTATTTTCCCGTTCCAGCGAAGATTCAAAGCCAACGGAATACCCACATAGAACCTCTCGTAACAGGCGCGGCACCGCACGGGGTATTGCAGAATGAGCAAGCGAGACAGATCCGAACTTCGCAATCTCGATATCCGAATTTTCGTCGATCCACAAATCATGCATCTCATGGTGAGCAGGCTCCAAGCCGGGCGAGCAAATTTGTGATTTGGATAGGGAAGAGATACAACCCCTCAGGCCCTAGATTGCTGGGCTAAAGCATGACTCTAAAATAACTCGAAAGCGGGCAGACCGTTGTGAAATTCAGGCGAAATAAAGCCACCAGGCTCAGTGTGCGAGAAAAGGCCGAAGTTCGTCCAGGCTCTAGAACGGGAAGAGGGAGCCGGACGGTGAGGGGATGGCGGCCAGGCGGGAGCGGCGGCGAGGCGGCCTGGAAACCGGCGAGGCCAGCAGAGCGGCAATCTCCCGCAGTTCGGCGCGGACGTGTCCGATGGTTGCGGCAAGGGGGCGCTGGCCGGAGCCGGCAGCCAGGAACGGCAGGCGGGACTGGGAGTCGGGCTGAGGTTCGAGCTGGGGTTCAAACTGAGGTTCTTGCCGGGGAACAGGGCGACGGCGGTGAACCTGGTCCAGGGCCTGGCGGGCGCCAGCGAGCGTGTATCCCTCGGCGTGGACCAGGCGTTTGATCTCCAAGGCCAGCTCGACGTCGCGACGGCGGTAAAGGCGTTGGCCGGTTCCGCTTTTGTGGGGCTTGAGCTGGGGAAACTGCGTCTCCCAAAAGCGCAGGACGTAGGTCTCGAGCTCGCAGATGCGGGCCACATCTCCAATCTTGAAGTAGAGACGGTCGGGGATCGCGGGCGAGTCGAAGGCGCGCTTGTGGGCAAGTTGCGTGGCCATAGTAAAGGCGAGGAGGGCACCGCAATCGTGGTGGAAACCTCACTCTTGCGCAGTATAGGGCATAAATTGCACTCAAAGTGAAGCAAAATCGGAGGTTTTGCTGTAGGGTTGCCAGGAAATGCAACAGGGAGCAGGCCGGAATGGGTTCGGGTTCGTTATTTCAGCATATTCGGGGCTTACGCAGGTTGGAGCGGGTGACGGAAGTGCGCGCGGGGGAGTGGCGCGGGGCATTTGCGCGAGGGAAAGAGTCAAGAAGCAGATCTTTGGGCCGTCTACTGCTTCTTGAGGACGGCGGCGCCTTTTTCGTCGGAGAGGATGGCGCTCTCAAGCTTGCGAAAGTCAGCGGCTTTGGCGGCTGGAATCTCGACCTGGCGGACCACGTATTCGCGCTCGTAGTGGAGGAGGTTGCCCTTGGCCGAGACGGTGGAGTGATAGCTGGCGAAGTCGAGGTCGATGTTGACGGGGTTGGGGGTCTCATCGACGACATAGCCGGGAGGAATAGCGATGTCGAAGCTGTCGCGCCAGCGGCCGGTGGCGCCGAGTTCGATGGGGAGGGTGCGGGGCTTGTCGTCGAAGGGCCGCGTGAATGTGCCAAGTACGCGTGAACGCACCAAGAAGAGCGGACCCGCAGTGTGAGCGTACTGGTGAGCGGTCACCTTATAGTGGAATTCAAGGGGCTTGTCGAGGG
>JBEKZR010000313.1:0-4519 GCA_049509715.1 Occallatibacter sp.
AATGCCCTCGACCGGAGCGGAGCCGGGTTGGGCGCGAGCCCAGGCGCGGGCAAGGTGCGAAGTTACTCGGTTCGGAACGGCCTCGCGAGCGACGTGATTCTTTCGCTGGCCGCGGCTCCGAACGGTGACCTGTGGGTAGGCACGCCGGATGGGCTCAACCGGATTCGCGGGGGCAGGATTGATGCGTTTACTTCCGCCGACGGGCTGCCCGACGATTTCATCCGGTCACTGCTGGCAGACAGCGACGGGTCGCTGTGGATCGGCACGCGGCGCGGTCTGACGCACTGGACGGGCGGGGTTTCAGGCGCGCGCATGGAGACATTTACGCAGGCCAGCGGGCTGGGCAGCGATCTGGTGGGCGCGATGGCTCGGGACTCGGCCGGGGATTTGTGGGTGGCGACGCTGGCGGGGCTGTCGCGATTGCACGGGGGCACATTTGCCAACTACACGACTGCGAATGGACTGTCGAGCAACGTGGTCACGGCGCTGTTGGCGCGAGACGATGGGACGCTGCTGATCGGCACGCAGGACCATGGGTGGAACCTGTGGAATGGGCGGAGTTTCACGGCCGCGATGGGCAAGAGTTTTGGGGGGCTGGAGCAGAGGACCATTCACGCCATTCTGGACGAAGAGGGTCCGAGGGGGGGCGGGCATTTGTGGTTTGCTACGGGCAATGGGATTGCCCGGTGCGACTGCAACGAGATGAGCTCGACGAGCCAAACGGCCGACTGCTCGCATTGGATGGAGTTTGGCGCGGCGGATGGGCTGCGCAGCCGCGAGACGGCGACCAATAGCCACCCTTCGGCGTGGCGCTCTCACGACGGCCACCTGTGGTTTGCTACGCCCAAGGGGCTGGTGGAGGTGGACCCGGCGCATTTTCCGGTGAACGCGATTCCACCGCCGGTCGCGCTGGAGCGCTTTGCCGTGGACGATGTGCCACTGCGCGGGGCAGCCCCTTGGACGAGAGTTGGGGCCGGACATGTGCACTTTGAGTTCGACTACGCGGGGTTGAGCTTTGTTGCGCCGCAGAAGGTGCGCTACCGCTTTATGCTGGAGGGCTTCGACCGGGACTGGACCGAGGCTGGGGCGCGGCGCAGCGCCTACTACACGAATATTCCGCCGGGGCGGTACACGTTCCGGGTGCAGGCGGCGAACAACGACGGGCTTTGGAATACGGAGGGCGCGGCGCTCAGCTTCGAGCTGCGGCCACACTTTTACCAGACGGCGTGGTTTTATGCGCTGCTGTTGGCGGCGCTGGCGGGGATGGTGCTACTGCTGCTGAGGCTGCGGCTGCGGCGGGCGGAAAGTGAGTTCCGCGCCGTACTGGGCGAGCGCAACCGCATTGCGCGCGAGATTCACGACACGCTGGCGCAGGGCTATGTGGGCATCTCAGTGCAGTTGGAGGTGCTGGCGGAGTTGCTGCGCATGAAGAAGACAAAGGCCGCGGCGAAGCATCTGGACTTGACGCGCCAGCACGTACGCGAAGGGTTGGCCGAGGCGCGGCAGTCGATCTGGGCGCTGCGGCCGCAGGACTCGGGCGAGACGACGCTGCCAGTGAGGCTGCGGCGGATGGTGGAGAGCGAAGGCGGCCACGGGCTGGAGGCCAGGTTCAGCATCTTCGGCGCGTATCGGGCGCTGGCGGCGAAGACGGAACGGGAAATTCTGCGCGTGGCGCAGGAGGCCATCCATAATGTGAAGAAGCACGCAGGGGCGAAGAACCTGTTTGTGCAGTTGGAGTACGGGGCGGACGAGATCGCGATGGAAGTGCGGGATGACGGGCGCGGGTTTGCTTCGGCCGAAGAGCCGGAGTCTCCGCTGGGACACTATGGACTGACGGGAATGAGAGAGCGCGCGGCGGCCATTGGCGGGGTGCTTGAGGTGACGAGTGAGCCGGGCACGGGAACGACGGTGCGGCTGCGAGCGACGGCGCCCAGAGAGGCACGAGAGCAGATGGGAGAGCAACGGTGACAAAGGAATCGATTCGCGTGCTGGTAGTGGAAGACCACCACGTGGTGCGCCAGGGACTGGTTGCGTTGCTGAACGTGGTGGACGGCCTGGAAGTGGTGGGCGAGGCCGCGGACGGCGTGGAGGCGATCACGCAGTTCCGCAAGCACCAGCCGGACATCACGCTGATCGACCTGCGGCTGCCGCGCATGAGCGGGGTGGACGTGATCCAGCGCATCCGCATGGAAACGCCGCACGCACGCCTCATTGTGCTGACCACCTACGACGGCGACGAGGATATCTATCGCGCGCTGCAGGCAGGCGCGAGGGCCTATCTGCTGAAGGGCATGACTTCAGAAGAGTTGATTGCGACCATTCGGGCGGTTCATGCGGGGAAGTCACACATTCCGGCAGCGATTGCCGAGAAGCTGGCCGAGCGCATGGGCACCGAGGAACTGACGCCGCGCGAGTTCGACGTGCTGGAGCAGATTGTGCATGGCAAGAGCAACAAGGAAATCGGGGCTGTGCTGGAAATTTCAGAAGCTACGGTGAAGACACACATCAACAGTTTGCTGGGAAAGCTGGGCGTGACGGACCGGACGCAGGCGGCCACGGCTGCGATCCAGCGCGGAATTGTTCCGCTCGAATCTTTGAGAAAGCCGAAATCATGAAGAAAAAGCCGATGAAAAAAGCAATTCTATGCGGAGTGTTTTTGGCGTTGATCGCCGCGCTGGCGCAGGCGCAACGGACGGCGTGGCGGCAGGCCACCGATGCGGAGTTGGCGTCGCTGCTGCCGGCCCGGGCTCCGGTGGAAAAGGAACACATCGAGACGGAGATGCGCACTGCTTCCGGCATTGTGAACAGCAAAGGGCACTTCATTGCCGGGGTGGTGCTGATTACGGCCGGGTACTCGGCCAATGGCAAGTATTCGCACTATCTGCTGGTGCAGGTTCCGGTGCGGATCGGCAGGATTGCGCTGAAGCCGGGGGAGTATGTTTTTGGATACACGCACACGACGAGCGACGTCCTGAGGGTGCATGTCCACGAGGCCGCAACCGGCGCGCTGGTGGGCACCACGGACGCGCATTGGATTGCAGGATCGAGCCGCGTGGAGAGCCTGCATATCTGGCCGCCGGGGGACAAGGCGCTGATTCAGATTGGGCGGTTCGGGATTCCGTACGAACTGGGCGAGGAATAATCGACGAAGGGTGAGAGAGGCGAAGGCCCTTTTTGCGCGGGCCTTTGCTTGTTGATGCCGAGTCGATTGAAGAAGCTATTTCTGCGCTGTCAACAATGACTTTGACGCGGGCGGATTGACCTGCGCGTTCAGATAATCGGTGAGGTCATCGACGTCCTGCTTTGTGCCGACCATGGGAGGCATGAAGCGGCGGTAGGGCGAGTCGGGCTTGTTCTCGTGGAGCATGACGATGAAGTTGCCGATGTTGGCGCGGTCGCGGCCAGCAAGGAGTTGGGCGAGCGGGCGGTAGCCGTTGAGGGTGTGGCAGGAGCCGCACTCGCCGCGGAAGATGGCTTCGCCGCGAGAGTAGCTGTAATCGGGATCGTTCTCGTGAGTATAGAAGGGCGTGCCCGGCGGCACGAGCACATCAATAAACAAGGGTGGACCTTGCCAGACCCACATGGTGTGCGCCAGATAGCCCTCCTGGTTAATTCGCGCAACATACGGCACGCGCACGCCATTTGAGTACATCCAGCGGCCGATGACGTAGGGCTTGCGCAGCATCTCGCGGGAGTACTCGCCGGCGCCGGTGGCGATGAGCGCTAGCAGCAGCACGGACAGCGCGTGGGAGAGGTTGAAGTCGCGGGGGCTGCGATAGGCCAGATAGTAGGCGACGCCGACGATGGTGGCCGAGGTGACGATGATGACCAGGGCCATGCGGGTGACGGCGGAGAAGGTGCCGGCGTTGATGGTGTCGATGCCCAGGGTAAGCAAGGCCTGCTGCGACGCGGGGACCATCATGTAATACCAGATCATGAGGAAGGGCATGGCGACGAAGGAAGGCACGAGCCACTTGACGCTCCACTGGACGAGCGAGGTCTTGAGGGCGGGTTGGCGGTCGCCGTCGATGCGGCTGGCGCTGATAAGCGCCCAGACGCCGGCCAGGGAGGCGCAGACGCAGGTGCGCAGGAAGAGGCTGGGCCAGTAGGTGGGATTGAAGAGGGCATACCAGAATTTGCCGGCTTCGTGGCCCGTTCCGGCGACGGCAAGCCAGGCATCTCCCGGCGTGAGCATGAAGGAAAGAATGCCGTTGATGATGGCCAGGGTGAAGAACGAGGCCCCGGCATAGACCCAGCCCACGGTCAGGTGAAGCTTCTGGTCGATGCGGTTCCAGGTGTAGTAGTAGACCGCGGCGGTGCTCAGCTCGACGACAAAGAAGACCCACTCGATGGCCCAGCCGAAGACGAAGTTGTGGATGAGCGTGCTGGTGGCCTCGGGATGCGTGAGGCCGATGGCGAACCAGATGCCGACGCCGGAGATGGTGCCGAAGACCCCGGTGAGGATGAGGAAAAACTTCGAGTAGCTGACAAGCTGCGCGAGCCAGTCGATGCGGGTCTC
>JBEKZR010000314.1:0-4476 GCA_049509715.1 Occallatibacter sp.
TACAGCTCGCCGTTGCCGAAAGCGTTGGCCGCCTCGGTGTAAGCCACGTGGAACAATGGGGGCAACTCCTCCGGGGTGCGCACGATTCTCATGCCGCGCCCGCCTCCTCCGGCCTTGGCCTTGAGGATGACCGGATAGCCCACCTTTCTTGCCCAGATCTGCGCTTCCTCGGGCGTGGCAATCACGCCATCGGAACCCGGCAGAATGGGCACTCTGGCTCTCTTCATCGCCTGGCGGGCCTTTTCCTTCTCGCCCATCAGGCGGGTGACCTCGGGCGGAGGGCCGATGAACTTGATGTTCGAGGCGCGGCAGACTTCGGCGAAGTTGGCGTTCTCGCTCAGCAGGCCATAGCCGGGATGGATCGCGTCCACATCGGCGATCTCGGCGGCGGAGATGACCGCGGGCACGTTGAGATAGCTGTCCGCCGCGCGCGCAGGACCGATGCAGATGGCCTCGTCGGCAAAGCGCACGTGCAGCGAGTTGCGGTCGGCCTCGCTGTAGACGGCGACCGTGCGCACGCCAAGTTCCCGGCAGGCGTTCAGAACGCGCAGCGCGATTTCGCCACGATTGGCAACCAGCACTTTACGAAACATGCGTGACCCTTTTGAGCGTTGTTAGCGATGTTAGCCCGTGGCTAGCCCGCTAACACGCGCGTAGCGCGGCTAACTCCGCGAACTCCGCTTTCTTTCTTACCCCAGCCGGATGGAAAAGAGGGACTGCCCAAACTCGATGGGCTGGCCGTTGGATACAAAGCACTTGACAATCTCGCCCGCGGCGTCGGATTCGATCTCGTTCATCAGCTTCATGGCTTCGACGACGCAGATCACCTGGCCCTTGTCCACGTGATCGCCGGGAGAGACAAATGGCGAGGCGCCGGGCGAAGGCGAGCCGTAAAAGGTGCCCACGATAGGCGACTTGACGATGTGCAGGCCCGCATTCGGATCTTCGGGAGCTTCTGCAGCCAGCGGCTGAGCGGCCGGAGCCTGGGCCGCCGGTTGAGCCGGAACTCCCTGGACGCCGGCCAGCAGACTGGCCAGATCGGACAGCCCCTTTCCCGGAACCTCCGGCTGATTGAACTTGAGCCAGACCTTCAAATCGCCCCGGTCCAACTCGAATTCGCCAACTTGATTTTCCTTCAGGAAATCGATCAGTTGTTTCAGATCTTCGATATTCTCTGGGTTCAGTGGATTCATTCGTTCCTTAAGTTTCCCACACGCGGGGACGGGATGATTCAAAGTTCGATGAGGGCCTTGGGCGCGGGCGTCAGCACCTGCCCTCCGGTTCGGGTTACAGCCACCATGTCCTCGATGCGAATGCCGAACTGACCCGCCAGATACACTCCAGGCTCAATGGTCACAACCATGCCCGCGAGCAGCCTGGTTGTCTGTCCGGCGCCGATGCGCGGCGGCTCGTGAATCTCCAGCCCCACGCCATGGCCGGTGGAGTGGGTAAATGCCTCCGCCAATCCCGCCCTGCGCAACACGCCGCGGGCGGCCTCGTCCACTTCCCCGCAGCTTACACCCGCGCCCACCGCAGCCACCGCTGCCTCCTGGGCTTCGAGCACTGCGTGGTATGTATTCCGCTCCCTGGCCCTGGGCTTTCCCAGGTGCACGGTGCGGGTCATATCCGAGCAGTAACCCTTGAGAATAACACCGAAGTCGAGGGTCAGGAATCCCCGCCGGGGCAGCGGCGCGGCGGTGGCCCGTCCGTGTGGCAGGGCCGAGCGCTCGCCCGAGGCGACGATGGTCGCAAACGACATCCCCTCCGCCCCCAGCAGCCGGGCCTGGTGCTCCAGTTCCGCGGCCACTTCAAACTCCGCCTGGCCTGGCCGGACGAAGCCCAGAATGTGTTCGAAGAGCTTGCAGCCCACCAGCGCCGCCTCAATCATCAAAGCCAGTTCGTCCTCGTCCTTGACGCGGCGCAGAGGCTCTACCAGCGGCGCGGCCAGCTCGGAAAGAAAGCTGCGCCGAAGCCGCGACGGCAGAGCGGCCTTCCAGCGGGCTAGTTCCGCCACCGTGGTCCAGGCCGGGTCGAAACCGGCAAACTCCACGCCGGGCTGCGCGGCCAGCCACTCTACGGCGGCAACCGCCGGAGAGCTGCCCACGATCTGGACCTGGGCAACGGAGACCTCTTCCGCAGCCTGCGTCGCATAGCGGCCATCGGTAAACAGCCGCGCAGCTCTGCGCGTAACGGCCAGCGCGGCCGTTGACCCTGTGAATCCAGAGAGATAGCGAAGATCGGGAAGATGTGTGACCAGAAGCCCGGAAAGGCCGGCGCGAGTCAAGCGGCGGCGCAATTGGCCGATGCGGCGAAAGTGGTCCACTCAGAAAGGATAAATCACGGCGGGGTGACGTTCAGTGGGCAGAAGCGCGGCCTGGATTCGGGAGCTGCTCCAAAATGAGTTCCTTAGGTGCAACCTCGATGTGCCGTTCGGTCTTAAAATCCTTCGTCACAATGACATCGCATCGAACGGAGAACGGAACTCCCAGAGATCCGTTCTTTTCTATCACCACAAATCTACGGAAGAATTTCGCGTCCAGCGAGGCGGCGCCTACGGTCACAAGCGCCTTGATTGATGTTGTCCACGATGCGTCGTTATCGATCGACAGGCTCCATCCAATAGGAATGTTCGGAACGCGGGCAATCCTTCCGGAATTCACGTGAATCTCAAAACCAACAACGCGTTCATTCGCGGTGAGTTTGAGGGAAGGGATGGACACGGAATATTTCTGTGCGTGAACAGGAAGACACATCTGTGCAAGCGTGATGAGGATGAGTGACAAACTGCGAGTGAACCACCTCCCACTTATCGGATCGCCGCCCATCATAGCGCCGGCCGGACCTGCTTCTTCTCGTGCGGGTCGATTTCCGCTTCGGCGGCCTGGAGGTCGGACTGGCGATCCATCCACTCGTCCAGCCGCGAGCGCTTGAAGCGCCAGCGGTTGCCCAGCTTGAAAGCCGGCACGAAGCCCTCCGAGGCGTACTTGTAGAGCGTGTCGGGGGAGATGCCGAGGTACTCCGAGGCCTGGCGAATGTCCATGACCTCGCGCACCTCCGGGACCAGCAGGTTGGAACGGATGGCGGAGCTGCGCATGATTGCCTCCTGAAAAGCAGGGTTGTTCCCGGCAAGATACCGGCACTTCTGCCGGTAGTCTTGTATATAACGCGGTTTCACCCGTCAGTTCAAGGATTTTCAGGAAGTTACAGGAAATTAATCGGTTTTCGGCCTTCCGGTCTGGAAGCCTTTCTGACCGGACTCCGCCTGCAAACCCAGCCGGTTGGGCCGCGGCTCGAGGCAGGCGCAAGCCCTTGTGTCATTACGACGGATGGTGCGCTGCGGCTCTAGTTCTGGTCGTCGCGGCGGTGCAGCGTGGGCGGGCCGTCGTCAGAGGTGGATGAGCCGCTGCCCGTGCTCGACGGACTGGAAGAGCCGGTAGAGTTGCCGGTCCCGGTGCTGGCGCGGCGCAACGACGGCTTATTCTTATCCTTCGAGTCGGTCAGGCGGCGCTTGTTTTCAATGCGCGCCAGCCGCGCCTTTATGTCGTCGAACTCCGAGGTGGTCACCGTGTACTCGTCCCTCGCAGGCAGGATACGGGCAATCTCCTGCTGGGAGTGCAGAATGCGATCAGGCGTTTGCGGGTGGTCTTCGAAGACCTTGGCGACCATGCCCGGCTTGCGTTTTTCCAGAGCCTGAACCTTCTCAAAAAAGCTGATGAAGGCCTGCGGATCGTAGCCGGCCCGATACATGTATTGCAGTCCCAGATAGTCGGCCTGCGCCTCGAAATCGCGGGAGAACTTCATGAAAGTGATCGGCACGGCGAACTGGGCGGCCTCGTAGATGCCGTAGCCCGTCCAGCCCCCGATAAAGATCAGCGGGACCATGGCAATCTGGGTATAGTTCTCCCGTGTCATTTCGCGGGCCGCGTGATGGGCGCAGACGTGGGCGGTCTCATGGGCCATGACCCCGGCCAACTCGGCCTCCTCGTCGGCGTTCAATATCAACCCCGAGTTCACGTAGAAAAAGCCGCCCGGCAGCGCCATGGCGTTCACCACGTCCGAATCGATGATCTTGATCGTGAACGGCACCTTGCAATCGGAGTTCTTGACGATGTTCTGCCCCACGCGGTTGACGTATTCCACCACCACAGGATCGGTAATGAACTTCGTGCTTTTTTCGATCTCCGAGGCGTACGTCCTGCCCATCTTGATTTCGCTGTCGATGGAGTACCAATTGCCCACTCCGCGGGCGCCGATATCGCGATTGCCCACAGCGCTCACGTCGTCGATGCTGCCCGGTTTCACATTGATCTTCTGGCTGCCGGGTTCCACCACCTTGTACGGATCAACGGACGTGGCTTCTGTATCGCCTCCAACTGGAGTCGTTCCTGGCGCCGGTTGTTTCGTGGTGGTCGTGGAGGGCGTATCGCCCCCAACTGGAGTCGTTCCGGGCGCGGGTTGTTTCGTGGTGGTCGTGGA
>JBEKZR010000315.1:0-4465 GCA_049509715.1 Occallatibacter sp.
TACGGCGTCAACGACGGCCTCGGCGCCATCTTCGGCATTGTCTCCGGCGTCTCCGGCGCTACCGCCGGCGACCCCAAATACGTGCTTCTCGCCGGCCTCTCCGGCATGATCGCCTCCGCGCTCTCCATGGGCTCCGGCGCCTATCTGGCCGCCAAGAGCGAGCGCGAAATCTACCACGCTGAAATCGCCCGAGAGCGCGAAGCCATCCAGATGAACGGACCCGAGGCCCGCGAACTGCTCCAGCTCTACTACCAGGTCAAGGGACTGCCCGAAGAAGACGCCATCCACATGGTCAACCACATCGCCAGCGACCCCGAGCAGTTGCTGCGCGCGCTGGCCGCCGAGCGTCTCGGCTCCAGTGAAGAAGCCCTCTCGAACCCCCTCGTCTCCGCCACCTCCGGCGCATTGTCCACTGCCGTCGGCGCTATCATTCCTGTCATTCCCTTCTTCTTCATGCAGGGAATCCCGGCCGTCATCGCCGCGGCGATCATCTCGCTCGCCGCGCACTTCGCCGTCGGCGCCGCCAAGTCGCTCATCACCGTCCGCTCCTGGTGGTCCTCCGGCCTGGAAATGACCATCGTGGGCGCGCTGGAAGGCGCGGTGACTTACGGCATCGGCATCTTGCTGGGCAAGGGCGGGATGTAAGGGCAGGTGCGGCGAGACCTGGTTCCCATAGTGAGCAAGCGGTTGTGTTGATGTTCGCGCCGCGGTGAGCGAGCTGAAAACTAGCGACTAAGCGCTAGAAGTTCCTTCGCCGCCCGCCGTCCCAGCCGGATGCAATCGGGGATGCCGATGCCGTCGTAGGCGTTGCCTGCCAGCCGAAGTCCGGGCAGGGCGGCAACCCTCGCCGCAATGCGCTCCATCCGCTCCTGATGGCCCACCGCGTACTGCGCCATGGCCCGCCTCCAGCGCGAAACCTGCGTATGTTCCGGTTCGATCCGCACTCCCAGAACATCGCCGCCCAGAATCTCGCTCAGCTCGCGGCGCACGGTGGCCACCAGCGCGGCGTCCGCCCCGGCCTGCAACGCCTCGTTCTTCATCCCGCCCAGAAAGGCCCGCAGCACGGCTTTCCCCGGCGGCGTGCGCCCCAGAAACTTGCGATGGACAAAGGTGCAGGCCAGCATCGCGCGCCCTTCACTGGCCGGAACCAGGAAGCCGAATCCATCCGGCAGCCGTCCCAGCCTGGCCTCGTCGTAGATCAAATTGACGGTGATCGAGGACGAATAGGGAATGCCGCCCAGTTCTTCGCCCAACGCCGGGTCAACCGGCCCCAGCAGCGCGCCAGCAGCCCAGGCGGGCGAAGCCAGGATCACCGCGTCGTACATCTCCGCGTTCCCGCCTGCTTTCCACCCCGCGGACGAATCCGCCGTGGCGGACGTGGGAACCCCGGCCTCCACCCTCCAACCGCCGGCCGTCTTCTCCAGCCTGCTCACCGGCGTGGCCAGCCGCACCGACGCCGGATCGAGCTGGGCGGCGAGCGCGTCCACCAACTGCTGCATCCCGCCCCGCAGCGACGTGAAGATCGACCGCGCCGCCGGCCTTGAGTTGCCGACGGCCTGCCCGATGCCATTGCCGTTCGCCACACCGCTCTTCTTCGCGGCAGCCTTGGCCCTGGCCCGCATCTGCCGGTGCGCCGCCAGCATGCCGCGGGTCAGCGAACCGTACTCGCTCTCCATCTCCACCAGCCTTGGTAGCACCATCCGCGCGCTCAGTTGCCTGGCGTCCCCGCCAAAGATGCCGCCCAGCAGCGGATCGGCCAGCCGGTCCACGACCTCGGCCCCATAGTGCCGCTCCACCAGCGTCGCCACAGACTCGTCCGGCAGCCCGGTGGGCCGCGGCGGATGCAGCAGCTCCATTCCCATACGCGCCTTCGTCTTCAAACTGAAGAGCGGCGAGAGCGCCGTCGGAATCAGCTTGGTGGGCACCAGGAACATCAGCCCGTCGGGCAGCGCCACCAGCCGGTTTTTCACCACGATATAGGTCTTGCGCGCCGCGTCGTTCGAGGGCAGCAGCTCGCCCGCAAGTCCCAGCTCGCGGCACAACTGGGCCGCCGCCGGCTTCTCGCTCAAAAACGAATCCGGGCCCCGCTCCAGCACCGCTCCATCCACAATCTCTGAAGCCAGGCAGCCGCCCAGCCGCTCCCGCGCCTCGAACAGCGTGTACTCCACCGCCGCGCCCGCCGCCCGCGCCTGCTCCAGTTCATAGGCGGCCGCCAGCCCCGCGATGCCACCGCCGATGATCGCCGTCCGCATCCTTGACCCCACCCTTCATTAGACCAGTTCCCGTGGCGGCGCGTGCGCAAGTACCGGAAACTTCCTGATGACGCTCCCGCGGGCGTCCATCCCGTGCTCAAGGTGCGGGATTAAGATGGGGGCAGAGACTGCTTTCCTTATTCTGGCCCGATGGTCCCTCCGATGACTGAAACGGAAGTGAGCGGCCGGCATCTGAGATGCGCGCGGCCGATGGAGGCGCGGTGATGTATTGGGACGTTGTGATCATCACTGCCTCCTCCGCGCGGCAGGCGGAGCTATACCGCAACGAGCTCCAGCGCCGGGCGGGGTCCGGGATGCTGCACAGGGAGACGGAGTTTCTTGTCGTCCCCGATCCGGGTGGCCGAAGGGTGGGCACCGGCGGAGCGACGATCAACGCGCTGGGCGTTTTAGGCAGGAGCAGGGAATGGTGGGGCCAGCACAAGGCCCTGCTGCTTCACTCCGGTGGCGACTCGCGCCGTCTGCCGCAGTACTCGCCCGGCGGCAAGCTGTTCGGCGTTTTGCCTTCGCGAACGCGGCCCAGAGAGACGACAACCGTGTTTGACGAAACCCTGGCGCTATCGGCGGCGTGGGCAGAGGGAATTCCCAACGGGATGCTCGCGGCTTCAGGCGATGTGGTGTTGCGGTTCGATGCGAAGAGCGTGCAGTGGGACCGGCCGGGCGTGACCGGCGTCGCCATGCGTCTGGATCCGGAAACAGGGAGCCATCACGGCGTCTATGTCGTTGGAGCCGGAGGGCAGGTCTATACGTTTCTGCAGAAGCCCACGCTCCCGGAGCTGAAGGCCGCTGGCGGAGTGCTGGAAGATGGGCGGGTCGCCGTCGATATCGGGTTGTTGCGGTTTGACGCCGAGATGACGGCGGCACTGGCGGAGCTGGCGGGATGCGAGGAGTTGCCGGCAGTTGATCTCTACGACCAGATCACGCGCGGCCTGACCGGGCAATGGAATCCGGGGGAAGATGCCGAGCCGTTCTGGCAGAAGCTCAAGGGAATTCTGCGCCCTCCCCAACGGCCAGTGGAATTCCACTGCGCGGTGGTCGAGGGTGAGTTCATCCATGCGGGAACGACGCATTCCTTTCGCGCGCTGGCAGCCGCGTCCGGCCCAGTTCTGGACAGCGTGATTGGCGGCTCATGCGAAGCCGGGCACGAAGCGGTGATTCTGGAGTGCGACCTCATCGGAGCAGTGTGCGCCAGCCGAGGCGCCATCCTGCATGGACTCACCGGATTGAGCGGGTCCGTGGAGGTTCCGGAAGACACTGTCGTCCATCAGTTGCCGGTAGAAGGGGCGTGGGGAGACGGCTGGGTGATCCGGACCTATGGAGTGGAGGACAATCCGAAACAGACGCTGCCGGGAACTACATGGTTCAACCGGCCGATTCTGGAAGCGCTCGAACGGCTTCAACTGCGCAGCGAAGAGGTTTGGAGCGGAGTCGAAGAACCATCATTGTGGAATGCGGCGCTGTTCCCGGTGACGACGCCGGACGATGCCTGGGCATGCGCGCGGTGGATGATGGGCTACGCCAGCGGCTACGACGCGGAGCGCTGGCGCGCGGCGCGGAGAATCTCCTTGGCCGAGAGCGCGAATTGCGCTGACGCGAAGGCTCTGGCCGAAGCGCGCAATCACCGGTTGCAGGGCATCTGGCAGGAAACGGCGCTTGAATTGGCGGAGTCGGGCACAGACCTGCGGCCGCTCCTGGCCAACCTGCCAGGATTGACGCCGGCTGCGGCGGCGGGACGTTCTCTGCGAACAAAGGCCAGGGCGTTGCGCGACGGCGGCGCGGAGAACCTGACTCTGGCGGCCAGCCACCTGATGCAGGCGGCGCGTTTACTCAGCCGCGCCGGGTTTGAGCAGGAGGCCGAACTGGCCGAGAGCGAAGCCTTCGCCTGTATTCAGGATGCGGTGCGCGACGGCGCCGCGGATGATGTGGAGCTGGCGCCGTCTCCATGGCAATTCGAGCGCGTGCATGTATCGGCCCCGCCGCGAATCGATCTGGGTGGTGGGTGGTCGGACACGCCGCCGTTTTGTTTCGACTGGGGCGGGACGGTGCTCAACTGCGCGCTTGAGATTAACGGGTCATATCCGATTGAAGCCGAGATACGTCGCATCGATGAGCCCGTGATCCGCTGCTGCGCGGACAGCCAGGGCACGGCGGCCGAGTACCGAAGCGGCGAGCAGTTGCTGGAGCCATGCGGGCCG
>JBEKZR010000316.1:0-4463 GCA_049509715.1 Occallatibacter sp.
GCAAGCCTACGTGGGCAACACTCCTATCCTGCTGGGCGGCGACCTCATCGTCGCCATCGACGGCCAGCAAGTCACCGATCCGCAGGACATCAGCGCCCTCATGGACAAACACCAGGCCGGCGACACCATCAGCGTCACCTTCTATCGCGGCCACAAACAGATGACCCTCAAATTGATTTTGGGAGAAGCGCGGGACGCAAACACTTAGAATTCTGTCAAAAAAATGGTGGGTCAGGGCTTTAGCCCTGACCTTCGGTGAGCATAATTACTCGCCTTTCCGCCACAGATGCAGATCAAGTCTCCCCAAAAGCGGTCCACAAGTCGTACAATTCGAGGTAGCACTCCTGAAAACGGAGATCCCTGTTTACACTGTGTGCAGTGGCGTCGGCGAGGGAAATCTGAGTTTTGTGCGGATGCTGATCGACAGAGGCGAGAATGTGAACGCAGAGAACCAGGATGGTCAAACGGCATTGTGGTGTGTGGAAGGCAATTCATGCCGGAGACCGGATGTAGTTCGGATCCTGTGGGATGCGGGCGCAAGGTGAGCGTTCTGCTCGCGTCGACTTGAGATATGCAGTACCACGGAGAGAGAGAAGTCATGAACACACGATCGAGTCTTTTCGGGCTCATGCTTTTTCCGCTGTTATGCGCAATCGCCCTTCCGGCGCCTGCGCAGACGGCCAAACCCGCTGCCCCGGCACACCAGCAGGCTGCCGACACGGCTGCCCGCAAACAGCTTGCAGCCTATCTGGCAGATTTCCAGAACAGCCCTGATGACGCCGCCCTGCGCAACAAGATCGTGGAGTTGGCCAAGACCATGAAGCCGGCTCCGGCGATTCCCCAACTTGCGCGGGATACTTTTACCCATGCTGCTGCGCAGATGAAGGCTGCTTCGTCCCCGGACGATTTCAAAGCTGCCGCCAGGCACTTTGAGCAGGTTGGCGTGCAGGCTCCCTGGTATGCCGATGCCTATTACAGCGCCGCCTCCGCCTACGCCAAGGCCGCTGACTACGACGACGCCAAGCGCAACCTGGCGCTTTATCTGGCGGCAGTGCACCCTGGGGTTGACACCCAGGCCGCCGTGGAACTGGGGCGCGGTCTTGACCGCCAGCTGGACGAGCAGCAGCTTCAGCTGGCGTTGCGGCAGTTTAACGCCAACCCCACCGACGCGGCTCGGCTACAGATCATCAGGCTGGTTCAGGCCATGAAGAATCCTCCGGAGATTCCCGAAACGGCCCGTGGGCATTACGTGATGGCCGTAGTCCTCGCGAACTCGGCGGAGGACACTACCGGCTTTGAGCGCGCCATCGAGGAGTACAAAGCAGCCTTGTCGGCCGCTCCCTGGTGGGGCGATGCGTATAAGAAGCTGGCCGAGGCCCAGAAAGCCGCAGAGCGGTTTGACGACGCCATCGCCAGCATGAACCTTTACATGCTCACCCAACCCGACTTCGCCCGCGACGCCCAGGATGAGATCTATCAGATCATGGCGCTCAAGAAGACGGCGGATGCGGAAAATGCGGTAATAAAACAAAGGGAAGAACGCCAACAGAAACTCTTGCAGGATCAGCAGGAAAAAGAGCGTGCTGCCGCCGAAGGAAAGAATCTCACCGTCGAGGGAAGGTGGTATCGAATCCCCGTGCCGGGCGACTTCTTTATCGGCGGCAAGTCAGATCCCGAATGTGACTATTTTATCAATGAAAATGGCGGACGATGGACAATTACAAATCATTGCCCCTGGCCTACATGGGCCATAGATAAAATACAAGTCCGGGCCAGGCAAATCAATTTCCAACTATCAGGACATTTTCCTGGGTACCCCTACTCTGTGGCGACTGTTACGTTCACGCTGTCCGTTGACGGGAAAACATTGGAGGGTATAGAGTCCGTTTTTCAAAACGGAACAGAGCATCTTGGTGACCACACTGTGCGCTGGATTCGTAGAGAGTAACAGAGAAGGAAGAATTGAACCGGGGGCTCCCGATAAGGAAGCGGCCTCGTCACGGCGCATTTAACCCGGGCGGTGCGTGAGCGCCGCTCGTCTTGCCAGAGGATATGAGGACCACGGCTCTGGGAGATTGACGCTAAGAATTGAGCGGCGCAGGGTCGCCGTCTGCTGGCCCCATCTTGACGATCTGGCCCTGAAGTTTGTCGGTCAGCTGTAATGAGCCAATCGTTATGTGTATAGGCTTCGCGGGCCGTCCACCGCGTCGGACGGCCCGTTCTGTTTGTGATTCTCTAGAAACCGGCCTGTGCCGCGTTCCGCTCCGCTTGCGTCACTTGAATCCGCGCCAGCTCCAACGGCTCGCCATAGTGACCGGCCACTATCCTGGCCGCTTGAGAGTCGTCCAGATAGGGCCGCACCTGGGCCAATTTGATAGTGGACTGAGCGGCCATCTGCGCCACCTGCGCCTTGCTGCTGATGGATTCGACCAGCGCCAGCATCGCGTTCACGATGGTTCCCACCGCGCTAATCGCATTCAAAGCATGTTGCTGGCTGGCCGGATCGATGATCTTCGCGGCCGAGAGCAAAGCAGCATTCACGTTCTGCTGCAAGGCAACCACCTGAGCTTGCAATTGCGCCAGAGTAGTTGCGTTCGGATTGGCCAAATATGCCTTGGCTTGCGCCACCAATAGATTTGAGCCCGCGTCGAATCCCACCGTTGCTGCGGTAAATATCGGCGCGTCCTGGGGCATCAGCAGCGCCGCGGTCGAATCCACCGTCGCCACTGCGCTTTGCAGAGCCGGCGTCCAGTGCACGATGTCCTGAGCCACGGTTGCGCCCGAGCAGCCGCCCACGAATGGCAACGGCAGCAGCAGAGCGATCAGCGCCCATGCGCCGAGCTTCTGCGTCGAGCCGGCCGTGGATGCAGCACCGGGATCTCTCGCCAGCAAGCCCAGAAGCGCAGTAGCCAGAGCGCTCGCCAGCGTGACGACGGTGCCCGTGCCCGCTTGACCCAGCGAAATCCCCTGCTGCGAAAGAACGCTGGCGATGGTGACGGTTGCAATCAGCAGCCCGGCCGCCGATGTCTTCGGGTGGTTCCATATATTCGAGATGGGATTCATGCGGAAAGCTCCTTCCAAGAGCGACGGGCGGCAGGAGCCGCCGTTTGTTTTTTTGAGATTTGCAGGGATGTTTGCCTTCCCAGTGGGCTCTGCTTCCTGCCGGCGGCCAGCCCGCCCTTCCGGGCCGGCCGCTGGACGTGGGTTTCGGCTGCTCTCAGTGTCTTGAAGTTGCCGTGGTTCCGGTCTGGCTTCCAGTGGAGAGTCCATGCCGCGCAGACTTCGACGGGTCCCACGCCCCGGCGCCATCCGCTTTGGGGGAGGGCGTACACATTCGCCGGGTGCGGCATCTCCGTCGTTTGTCTGGCTACCTTTAAGCCTAGGCAATCCGTGGCATATCTTCTGTAGGGATGGGTGAGTATGTAAGATATTTAGAATCATCTATTTATAAATAAGAGCGAGAATGAACTGCTTGACAACATGAAATCAGCAGGAAAAATAGCTGAGAAGAATCCCCGTCCGCGCTCTGTGATGATCTCCGATCAACTGAATTCCCAGGCTGTGTTTTACAGAATCCGCTTCACAAACCGCCGTCCGCGAATCTCATACTCCCCGCTTGCTACGCGGGCAATGGCCTCGCTGTAGGCGATGTGTTCCTCGGCCAGGATGCGCTCCGTCAGCGAGTGCGCGTCGTCCGTCTCCAGCACCGGAATGGCCCGCTGCACCACGATCACTCCGTGGTCCAGGTCTTTGTCTACAAAGTGCACCGTGCAGCCGGCCATCTTCACCCCATACTCGAAGGCCTGCTGCTGCGCCTCCAGGCCTGGGAAGGCCGGCAGCAGCGATGGGTGAATGTTGAGGATGCGGTTGGGAAACGCCGCAACAAACTCCGGCGACAGCAGCCGCATATAGCCGGCCAGGCAGACCAGGTCCACGCGGTGAGCCCTCAGGCAGGCAATTACCGCGGCATCGTGCTCGGCGCGCTTGCGGCCCCTGGAGAAAAGAACCACGCTCGGCAGCCCCAGTTGCTGCGCAGCGGCAAGGCCGGGAGCCTCGGCCACATTCGAGATCACCACGGCGATCTCCACGCCCTTCAACCTTCCGGCGCGGATCGATTCCGCAATGGCCAGAAAATTCGACCCGCGGCCGGAGAGCAGGACGCCGAGGCGAACCGGCGAATCATTCGATGCGAGTCCCAAGATTTCCCTCAGAAGCTAAAGCACCATTGATGCCACATCACTTATTTACTCATTCACTTATTCACTCATTCACTCATTCACTCATTCACTACGCTCATGTGTACTGCACCCGGCGCTCGCCTTTGACCACGCGGCCGATCACGTAGAACTTCTCCTCCGCCCGGTTCAGCAGGTTTTTCGCGCGTGTGAACTTCTCCGCGGGCACCGCCACAATCAGCCCCACGCCCATGTTGAAGGTGCGCATCATCTCTTCTTGCGAGACCT
>JBEKZR010000317.1:0-4461 GCA_049509715.1 Occallatibacter sp.
ATCAGCTACTACCACCCGGTGGATTACATCACCAGCCTGGCCAAAGCCTACGAGCGCGAGCAGTCCCACGCCGCTAAAGACGCCATGGCGCAAATCCTCATCAACAGCCGCATGTGCGCCGAGGGACACCGGCCCATCTGCCAGGACACAGGCATCGTGAACGCCTTTGTGAGGCTGGGCATGGACGTGCGCTTTGAGGCCGCGCCCGGCGAGGAGCCAATGGACTTGCAGGAGATGGTGGACGCGGGCGTGCGCCGGGCTTATCTCGATCCCGACAACAAGCTGCGCGCTTCGATTCAGGCCGATCCGGCGGGCAAGCGCATCAACACCAAGGACAACACGCCCGCGGTGGTGAGCGTGGAGTTGGTCAAGGGCGCGACGGTCGAGGTGACGGTGGCGGCCAAGGGCGGCGGGTCGGAGGCGAAAGCCAAATTCGCCATGCTGAACCCAACCGACTCGGTGGTGGAGTGGGTTCTGAAGACCGTGCCCATCATGGGCGCGGGGTGGTGCCCGCCGGGGCTTCTGGGCATCGGCATCGGCGGCACTGCGGAGAAGGCGATGCTGCTGGCCAAGCAGTCGCTGATGGACCCCATCGATATTCAGGAGCTGATGGCGCGCGGAACGAAAAATCGCGCTGAAGAACTGCGCATCGAGCTTTACGACAAGGTGAACCGGCTGGGCATTGGCGCGCAGGGGTTGGGCGGGCTGACCACGGTGCTGGACGTGAAGGTGCTGGACACGCCGGCTCATGCCGCCAACCTGCCGGTGGCGATGATTCCCAACTGCGCCGCCACGCGCCACGCCCACTTTGTGCTGGACGGCTCGGGGCCGGTTTATCTCGATCCGCCGAGGCTGGAAGACTGGCCGAAGCTGACTTACGACGTATCGGCAGCGCGCCGGGTGAACCTGGACACCGTGACCCGCGAGGAAGCCGCGACGTGGAAGCCGGGAGAAGTGCTGCTGCTGACCGGCAAGCTGCTCACGGGGCGCGACGCCGCCCACCAGAGATTGACGAATATGCTAAGCCGGGGAGAAAAGCTGCCCGTGGACTTCAGCGGCCGCTTCATCTACTACGTGGGGCCGGTGGACCCGGTGCGCGACGAGGTGGTAGGCCCGGCCGGACCCACGACAGCCACGCGCATGGACAAGTTCACGCGCCAGATGCTGGCCGAGACGGGCCTGCTAGGCATGGTGGGCAAGGCCGAGCGCGGTCCTGCGGCCATCGACGCCATCCGCGAGTTTGGCGCGGTCTACCTGATGGCGGTGGGCGGCGCGGCCTACCTGGTTTCAAAGGCCATTCACGGCTCGCGGCTGATTGCATTCGGCGATCTGGGCATGGAGGCGATTTACGAGTTCGACGTGCGCGAGATGCCGGTGACCGTCGCGGTCGACTGCAAGGGAACAAGCGTCCACCAGACCGGCCCCGCCGAGTGGCAGCGGCGGATTGCGGGGATTCCAATTTTGCAATAAAGCCAGTGGACAGTGGACAAGCGAATTCTGCGGATAACTTCCGAAAAGTCAAGCTATGTTCTTATTGTGGCCCTATCCGCTCGCGCAACCGGGGCAAAACTGATCACTGTTCACTGATCACTGACTGCTGTCGTTACTGTTTGCCGAAGCGATAGAAGATTCCAATCGTGAAGCCCAGGTTGTTCTGCTGGGTGGAGCCGAATCCGGTGAGTAAGTATTCCGGAGCAATCCGCACGCCGAGGTTTGGGGCCATGTTGTACTCGCCAATGATGCTGGCGCTGAAGGCGTAAGTAGGCCCGTCCGGGTAGAGGACGCCGAGGGTGCCGTAGCCGTTCGTATCGCCGGTGAAGTTGCCCTGTGCGAGCCCACCCATGACCCGGCCGGAGATGGAGTACCTGGGCTGCAGATAGAAGTGGTAAGTGGGCCCAATCAGGACGGTATATTGGCTGATCGCCGGCTTTGTAAGGCCCACGCTGCCCGCGGGGGGATTGCCCTGCGTTGGCCCAATGAACGGAGTGCCGTAGTAGCCGCGGCCGTCGAGGGTCACGCCCAGGCGCTCATCGAAGTAGCGCGTGAGGCCGACGTTCCAGTTATATTCGTTGACGCGCTGCAGAGTGCTTCCGGGCGTAAAGCGCAGGTAGCCCGCGCCGAAATAGGCATCATAGAGATGATCGTAGGCTTCGTGGATGGCCGCGACGCGGCGCTGTTCGCGGCGGGCCTTGATGCGTGCCTGCACGCTCATCTGCGGCTGGGCTTGAGCCGGGGCAGACTGCTGCGCCTGGTCCTGGCCCTGCGTGGGGGATGCGGGATTGCCGCTCGAACTCGAGCTCTGGGCAAGAACGGCGTGCGGGGCGGGCAGACACAGAGCCAGCAGAAGGGCAAGACGGCGAAAAGAAAACATCGGATTAGGGTTACCTCCACGGGAGTACGGAAGCACACCACGACTCAAGGCAGCGCTCCCCCCATTAGGTATTAAAACACCTGGGGGGAGCCTTGTGGGTGAACCTGCAGAGGTATGGACGCGCGCGGCGCCGATTCGCACCTGAAGCGCTCAGACAATAGCCTTCAAATCGGCCAGCAACTGGGCCTGGTTGAAGCCGGCGGGCGAGCCTTTGGCGGAGAGCCAGCCCTGGCCGAGCAGCGTGTGGGCCTCGTCGCAGTACTTCTTCCAGAAGGCCAGCGTCATGGTTTTCAACTGGCCCCAGGTAATGCAGGTGAAGCCGTGCTGGTCGTACTTCGGTACGAAGACGCAGTGGCCGCCCCAACTGCCCTTCCTGGCGTTGGCGCCGCCGTTGGGCACCACGTCCCACACGTCCTGAGTCTGCGCGGTAATCGGCAGGGCCAGCCCGATATAGACGCCGCCGAACAGGGCGATGGACTGGTGAATCTGCACCAGGCTGGAGGGCTTGGGGTCGGCAAAGGCCAACAGGGCGTTTCCGGCGAAACCCTGCTGGCGCCAGTCGGTTAAGACATCCAGCTCAATGCCGCCGTTGTCGGTCGACGGGTTTGCAGGATTGTATCCATCCCAGGACTCATAGGCGGCGAGAATTGCCGAGTCGGGGACAGTGACCTCGGTTCCGGTGTTGGCGGTCCACACCTGCACGGCGTGTCCCACGCCGGCGATGGTGCAGTCGCCCAACTTGTCGTTCAGCATCATGCCCCAACTGGCGATTCCCTTGGTCCAATCGGCCGCGGGGGGCGGGGGCGGCAGCGCCGGCGTGAGGTAGTCGCCAAACGCCAGGGTGCGGGTGTCGGTTTTGATGGCCTTGCGGCCCAGTTTCATCTTCGAGTGATCTGCCATGGGGGAGTCTCCTTGTTTCTGCGTTGGGGAATGGCCGCCTGCGCCCGCGCGGCGGCGGGCCGTTGGGGCATGAGCCAAACAATGCCAAATCCGGCAGGCATTGTCCAGCAATTCTTCTCTCTCTTCCCTTTGTAACGTAAGCAATGGCATTAATCCGCGCAGGAAGCCGGAAAATGCTCTACGATGAAGACCAACGGAGGTCTTCAGGAATATGGGACGCATTTTGCTGGGAATTGTCCTGGGAGTGATTCTGGCGCCCGTCGCCGTGGTGGCGTGGCTCTATTTTGGCCAGGCGCCGGTGGCCGTCGCCGACCCGCCGCTCCCTTATGAACGCCTGATTACCAGTGTTCCGCTCAGCGCCCGCATCGACCGCGAACTGCTCAGCCTCTCTCCCCCCCTCCTGCGCGATGAGGACAACCTGATCGCCGGCGCGCAGATCTATCGCGACCAGTGCGCCGCCTGCCATGGCTTGCACGGCAAGCCTTCGGTATTTGGCGCGCACATGTATCCCGATGCGCCCCCGCTGTGGGAAAAACATCACAACAACGACGCCGTGGGGGTCAGCGACGACCCGCCCAGCGAGACGTATTGGAAAGTGGCCAACGGCATCCGCCTGACCGGCATGCCGTCCTTCAAACAGGTACTCACCGACAAACAAATCTGGCAAGTGAGCGTCTTGCTGGCCTATGCCAACAAACCGCTGCCCCCGGCCGCAGTGGATATCCTGAAGGGCGTGCCGCCGCCAGCGCCGTCGCCCGCGGCGGTAAGCGCGCCGCCGGGGAAAAAGTAGATACGGCCGGAGTTCCCGGCTGACGCTGAAAGAACGAAGCGAAGAGATGGGAATGGCCTGGAAGGAATGGAACCATGAGCGTACTCGACTCTCTGCGCAAAGGATTCAGTTTCTTTCTGTTGAGCGTGGGCGTCTCCAGCCCGGCAAAGAAGGCGAAGCCGGCGCCGAAACCCGCTTCCCAATCACAAGACGGCAAGTCATGAGTTGGTAGAATCGAAACTATGCCGCTGACCCGCCAACAGGCTCTCGAATATTTCAATTCCACCGACCTGATCGGTCTGGGCTTCGAGGCGGACGCGGTGCGCCGCCGCCTGCACCCCGAGGGCGTGGTCACCTACATCATCGATCGCAACATCAACTACACCAACTTCTGCACCGAGTACTGCACCTTCTGCGCCTT
>JBEKZR010000318.1:0-4457 GCA_049509715.1 Occallatibacter sp.
ACCCGTCGAAGTCCAGCGACTGTTCGCCGTCGCTCCACGCCTTGTCCGGATTGGGATGCACCTCGACCAGTAGGCCATCCGCGCCGGCGGCGACCGCGATGCGCGCCAGCGCCGGAACCAGATCGCGATGTCCCGCCGCGTGGCTGGGGTCGGCGATCACCGGCAGATGCGAAATCTGCTTGAGCAGCGCAATCGCAGCCACGTCGAATGTGTTCCGCATCGCCGTTTCAAAGGTGCGGATGCCGCGCTCGCAAAGGATTACGTTTGGGTTGCCATTGTCCAGAATCAACTGCGCCGCGCGCAGCAGATCGGCCACCGTGGCCATCATGCTGCGCTTCAGCAGCACCGGCCGGCCCGACCGCGCCGCCTCTTCCAGCAGCGAGTCGTTCTCCATGCTGCGCGAGCCGATCTGCAGAATGTCGGCGTACTCGGCGACCATGGGAACGTCGCTCTCCGACATCACCTCGGTCACGATCGCCAGGCCGCTCTCTTCCCGCGCGCGGGCCAGAAGTTTCAGGCCTTCCAGGCCCAGCCCTTGAAATGCGTAAGGAGAACTGCGCGGCTTGAAGGCGCCGCCACGAAGGATGCGGGCTCCGGCACGGCGCACGCGGTTGGCGGTGGCCATAAGCTGGAACTCGGTCTCGACCGAGCAGGGCCCAGCCATGGTGATGAATTCGTCCCCGCCGATCTCAAGGTCCAGCACCGGCACTACGGTCTGTTCGCGCCGCGCACTCTTCAGAACATCGGGGGTTTCAGCAAATCGTTCATTCCAGCTCTGACGCACCCTGTGCGCTCCGTTTCTGGGGAAGCGGAAGCGTCAGACTACCGCGATCCTCCAAGCCGCGCCTCCATCGAAAGGTGGAGGCGCTAACTGTCTGATTCTCCGGCATTTACAGCGGGGGAACAGGCCTGATTCATTCAGGGAAGCTGGCGCCCCGCCCTAGCCGCGCTTTTTGCGGCTAAGGGGGGATATTCCTATCCACAGTTTTTAGTTTCTTAGAAAAGGTGGGCAAGCACGTTTCACAGCAACGAAATGGGCGGCGGACGATATCCGAACGCCGCATCCACAACTGCCGCAACGCCCAGCGCGGTCTCGTCCTGAAAGGGCCGCGCAACAATCTGCACGCCGATCGGCAACCCCTCCGGCGAGCGGCCCACGGGAATCACCGACGCCGGGCTGGCGAGCGCGTTGAACCACTGCGTGTGCCGCACGGCGTCCAGATATTCCACGGCCCGGCCTTCGACAATCCACGTCCGCTCGTCATGCCGGAAGGCAGGAATGCTGGCCACCGGGCACAACAGCACCGGATGCTCGCTCATCTCCGCAAGCGTCTTCGAGCGCAGCAGATCCAACTCGGCCCACGCATTGAGCAGTTCGACAGCCGTAAGCGGCGGCACAGCAGCGGAGAAGCTGAGAAACTCACTGAAGATGGGGCTTAGTTGATGCTCTCTGCCGGCAATGTCGGGCGCATAAAACATTGCCCCGCACTGCACAAAAAACTTCCACCACAAGCGCCGCAATTGCTCCAGCGTGCGCGGACGGAACGGCTCGACGCGAAAGCCGGCATCGCGCAGCGCAGCGGCCGCCGCGTTCACTGCGGCGCGCGTCTCCGGCGTGACGGGAACAAGGCCATCGTCCTCGAAATATCCAATTCGATTCGACCGCAACTCAGCCATGCCGGGCGCGCGCAGCGCAAGCGGCGGACTGACAGGATCAAGCGGGTCCTGGCCGCTGAGCGTGCTGAACAGCAGCGCGACATCGGCCATGGTGCGCGCCATCGGCCCGATGGAACCGAGAATCGCAAACGGCCCCACGCACGGCGGCAGATGGCCGCGTCCCGGAATCCGTCCCGGCGTGGGTTTGAGCGAACAGATGCCTGTGAAATGCGCGGGCACGCGCACCGACCCGCCGCTATCGCTGCCCAGTCCGCCTGCGGAGAGCCCCGCCGCGATGGCCGCCGCTTCTCCGCCACTCGAACCGCCCGGCGTGCGCTCCAAGTCCCACGGATTCCGCGTGCGCCCGTGCAGCAGATTTGCGGTCTCGTAGGCCATCAGGAACTCCGGACAGTTGGTCGTGCCCAGAATCAACGCTCCCGCCGCGCGCAGCCGCGCCACCACAACGGCATCCTTGCACGGAACCTCGCTCTCGTGCAGCCGGCTACCGATCTCGCACTTGAATCCTCGCGTGGCGATCGATGACTTCACGGTCACCGGCAATCCGAATAGCGGCCTGCGGGACCGGGTGCCACGCCACTCATCGTGCTTCCGCGCTCGCTCGCGGACACGCTCTGCGTCAAAGTCGGCGAATACGTTCAACTCCGGATTCATCCGCTCGATCTGCCGTATGTGCGCCTCGGCCAACTCCACCACGGAAATCTCGCCCGAGCGCAGAAGCTCCAGTTGCCGCACCGCCGGTTGAAGGACCAAATTGTTCACTACATTTCTCCTCAAATCGCATTTTGGATCGCCCCACCGTCACCCGGCGGAAAGGTCTGATACGGGCTGCGTAGAGCGACTCCGTCGAATTGCAATTCTGAAGAAGACAGCTGCCGTGATTGCCGTAAAGATCAGCTCGGAAACGTATGAGCCCAACTCGGATGCTCGGTTATATTCCGAGTAATAAACGGCTGTAGCGGCGTTGAATGAAGTATGCAGCAGAACACAGGGCCAGAGGCTTCCACGTCCGAGTTCGAATACGGATCCAAGTATGATCCCAACGAAGAAAACATTAAATGCGTAAACGAGAAGCACATCTATTGGAATACCTCTGCTGTAAAGGAACGCAATGTATCCCCCATGCCAAACAGTCCATCCGACGGACATAAACAAAATCCCTCCCGATGCCGAGGAAAACGATCTGACTTTCTTCAAGAAGCATCCCCGCCAGACGATCTCCTCCCAAAAGGGTGTCAAAAATAGGTTCAATGCAAACACCCTGCCAAGGTGCATTGCTGCCTCGCGTCCCCATGGAAAAGCAGAATAGTGGGTTCCAGGATAGCTCAAAAATGGAAGACTCAGACCAGTCGCAATGGCGATGAGATAGACTTTCCAGCTAGCATTTAGTGTTTTGAGGGATGATCTGCATTCCTGATAAGCAAATAAGCAGTAGAGTCCCGGCAAGAATGTCGCGGCTGTCAAAAGGATGAAAGCAGTATCGACGGCGAATTGAATGGGATGTATTGTGATCGTGAAGTCAGGTCCAAATGATGCCGCGAAGGAAAGCGCCAAGCATACAAAGCAGGCAGATACGGAAAAAGAAAACGCTGTGAATCCGTCCCAAACACGCGTTGACCTATTCCACACACGCATAGCGCACTTCCTTGCTCAGTTCAGCCCCCCTACCAGTTTCGATCATTTGGAGAAAGCATCTCCTTCATGGCAGTGCCGCCGAGGTTGACATTGGCGGCAGGTCGTCTGCCGGAGTCGATGGCATCGCCTTGTAGTCGAAACGATACGACCGCACCGGTTCACCAGAATCGAAGCGGTCGTTCCAGTTCAACTGGTAGTCGAGGGACTGCGCGTCCTGCGGAAATTCCTCAGAGTCTGGATAGGGATAAGCGCTCATCGCGTGGAACGGCAACTGCGCCACGGTGAACGGCGATGCATCCCACCAGTCCATGTCCTTCACAAATCCGTTGGCGTAGAAGAAGTAGTCGCGCTTCCAGTGGAGGGGGAGCGGGGGCAGCTTCGTCGCGTCGAACTGGGCCGCAATCTCCTCGCCGCTGCCGAAGATCACGAAGCGATCGTCGATGCTCTTCAGCAGCGCGGTCACGTCTCCCATGCGCGTGTAGTTGCCGCGCTGATGCTGAAACGGCCCAGTCAGGCTCACACGGTCATAGTCGTAGTCCAGATCCCCGGGGCTGGCACCCTCAATCTGCCTGGGATATCCGCGGTAATGCAGCGTGGCAGCGGCGAGCGGAACCTCTGCCGTGCGCGCCTCCGCATCCGCGTTATTGTCGATCAGCACCTGATCCCAATAAATCTGCAAATTCGTGACCAGCCGAATGCGCCGCGCTCCCGCAGGCAGTTTGCCGGTCAGGTCCACCACAATCGTTCGCTCCAGTCCCGCGGGGAATCCCACATCGCCGGCGATGCGCCGCCACGCGCCGCTGGGCATCTGCGCTTCCACATAAGGCGAAACCGGCTTCACGCCCGCCTTCCACGCAGCGTACAGCGAGGTCGCGCTGAAGTAGTTCACATAGCCGGTCATCAGCAGCCGCAGCGGGGACTTCGCGTCCAGCGGACCCAAATCGAGTGTCAGCGCGTGGAGATTGGCAAAGCCATCGTAAGGCAGGGGCGTGAATCCGCTCGCGAACTGATGATCGCGGCGGCTCAACTGACCGAGCACATCGCGGCCCTCGCCATCCCACGCGCCCGCAGGGAACCGCGCGCCCTCCGAAGCCACCACGCGCCCCGAAGCAAACGGCGGATCGTCGAGGAACCGCTCGTCAGGATTC
>JBEKZR010000319.1:0-4456 GCA_049509715.1 Occallatibacter sp.
CAGACCTAAGCCCCAGGCCGAGCCTGAGTCTGCTCCTGGTCCTGTTCCCGCTTCTGCTCCTTCTCCTGAGCCTGCTCTCTCGTTTCAACCATCTCCCGAATCGACAGATGTGAGTCCAGCGCCAGTTGCCTCGCAGCAAGAAACTTCCGGTTCCCCGTCCGCGCCCCAAGCAACCGAAGTTACTCAAGGGCAGACCCCAGATCAGGTAGTAGCGATCCTCGGGCCGCCAATTTCCATCACAACGGGTCCAGCCCCCGTCTACAACTACCCGCATCTCTCAATTGTTTTCGCGAGAGGGAAGGTCTGGAAGATTCATCAGTCTCAGTAGCTGCCCTTCATGCGCGTGCGATAGTTTTTTCAAGAAGCCGCACTTAACGAGTATTAGCGGTATGAAAGTGGACGAAACCGGGCGGCGAACTGGCGCAATAGTGGTGTTCAACGCAGCACCCGGCCAATGACTCAACAGTCAGAGCGACAAGCCTGTATGCTTCGCAGTTTCAGCCTTCAGAATAGCCACAGCAATAGCCCTGATCATACTGACGCTTGCCGGAAAGAGCTTACCTTTCACTTTCTCAAAGACGGTCTGGTCACATAGCGCCGCTGCAAACTCATGCCCTGAAGAAGTCAAGCGTAATGGCACAGCACCCCACGAAGGACGCCCGTCAACGCCCCTTCGAAAACCAATGTCACGGCTTCCGTCGTCGCCTTCAACGTATTGGTCATCGACTAATAAGCGGAGGTGAAATTCGAACTCGGGATCGTTGTAATCGAGCCCAGCGGCCTTCAGTTCTTGAATATTAGTGGTCGTTCCTGGCGCATCACGAAAACCCTGTAGAAGTTTTCTCAGATAGTCCGCCTCTGGCTTCATCTCTCTTTCCCTCCTGATGGACTTTTTGGCTCTTATGCTCCATCCCCGGCAACGCTGACCTGGACAAAGGTTTACGCCCTCCATCAATTCCTGGCCATGTCCACTTGCCTGGTACCCTACCCTCGAACTCTTTTCTGTTGCAAGGGTGGGAGACCACGAGCTACGTGGCCTGGTTTACGGCATGCTGTGTATCATCCAAATAATTGTACTGCGTAACGAAACGGCAGGTGGCCCGGTCATCAACCCCTTGAACTGCCCTGAGCGATAAGCGGGTCTTGAGGTCAGGTCGTGGCCGTGTGACCCAGCTTTCGCGTTTGAGACCTGGGAGAACGCCTATAGTCCCGCGAACTCCGAGCGGTGGCGGCTGTAGAGGAAGTAGATGACCAGGCCGATGACCAGCCAGATGATGAAGCGGTACCAGGTGATGATGGGCAGTCCGGCCATGAGCAGGAAGCAGAAGATCACGCTGAGCGCCGGAATGACCGGGCCAAAGGGAACGCGGAAGCCGCGGCGGCGTTCCGGCTCGCGGCAGCGCAGCACGATGACGCCGGCGGAGACGAGAACGAAGGCGAAGAGCGTTCCGATGTTGGAGAGATCGGCGAGCGTGCCGATGTCGAAGAGGCCGGAGGGGATGGCCACTACGAAGCCCGCTACCCAGGTGGAAAAAGCGGGAGTGCGAAAGACCGGGTGCACATTGCTGAAGACTTTGGGCAGCAGGCCGTCTCTGGACATGGAGAACCAGACGCGGGACTGGCCAAGCTGATAGACCAGAATCGATGAAAGCATGCCCATGATGGCGCCCACCAGGACCACCAGCCTGATCCAGTGGAGGGGATGGCCGCCGGGGAGGATGGAGAGCTTTTTGAGGGCGTTGACCACTGGGGCAGCGTCGCCCACCATGGACTGCCAGGGCACCAGGCCGGTGAGGCAGACGGCCACGGCCACATAGAGCGCCGTACACACAACCAGCGTGGCGATGATGCCGATGGGCAGATCGCGCTGCGGGTTGCGGCACTCCTCGGCGGCGGTGGAGACCGAGTCGAAGCCGATGTATGTGAAGAAGATGATGGACCCGCCGGTCAGCACGCCGGACCATCCGTTGGGCATGAACGGATGCCAGTTGCCGGGGTGGAGGAAGCCGATGACGGCAAAGACGAAGATGAGTATGGCGATGAGCTTGATGCTCACCATCATGTTGTTGGTGCTGGCCGACTCGCGAATGCCTCGCACCAGGATGACGGTAAGGATGAGGACGACGAGAAACGCAGGAATGTTGAAGCCGAAGTGCCATCCAGGGTAATAGAGCCAGTTACCGGCCAGGTCCTGCAATCCTCCCGGCAAGTAAGCCGGCGAAATCCATTGGGCGGTTGGATGGAGGCCGAACCAGTCCAGCAGGTCCACCACATGGGCGGCAAAGCCGACGCTGACGGTCATGTTGGAGCCGGCGTACTCGAGGATCAAATCCCAGCCGATGATCCAGGCGATCAGCTCGCCCATGGTGGCGTAGGTGTACGTGTAGGCCGAGCCGGCGATGGGGATCATGGAGGCCAGTTCGGCGTAACACAGCCCGGTGAGCGCGCAGACAATGGCCACCAGGATGAGCGAAAGCGCAATTGCCGGACCGGCGCCCGGCCGCCCGGCCAACGCGGTGTGGGTGATGACGTAGTGGATGAGCGGGGTATTCACCACGCTGGTCGAGTCGAACTGCTCGCCGGAGATGGCCGTGCCGATGACCGTGAAGATGCCAGAGCCTATGACCGCCCCGATGCCGAGCGCGGTCAGCGACCACGGGCCGAGGGTCTTTTTGAGCCTGTGCTCGGGTTCGTCCGCGTCCGAGATCAGCTTATCGATCGACTTGCGGGCAAGCAGTTGGCTGGGCAGGGCAGTTGTCCTCGTCACCGCAGGTTGTGGGGTCCTGTCAATGCGGCATGCTGCGGGTTCCGGGAGCGCCTGTCTTGGGCTGGGCCGGAACCCCGTGTTGAGGTGGGACCGGTCGCTTTAGCGTTTCGACTGGCCGCGCGCCATCTTCTTTACTTTCTTCTTGTTGGAGCCGCGCGGCTCGGTCCGCTTTGCCTTGGGGGCGGCCTTCTTGCGGGCGGCGCGTTTCAGCTTCTTTCGTTCCAGCTTGTCTTGAATCCCAGTGGTGTCGGCCACGTATAACCTCTTTCGTTGCAATCTCTTCAGGGTTTCCCGCAAAACGGGTAGGTGTGACGTATATGGTAACAGGGAAATCGCCCGGGCGAAAGCCGGGTGCGTGGCGCGAGCCGCATCAGTATGCCGCAATCGGGGTTGGCGCCGGGACTAATATTCAGGACTGGCATTTGGGAGCGGCGCCCCATCCATTTCCGGCGTACAATGAAGTTAGACCTGAAAGTGACCAGACTGCTCGGCTACGGTCGCCTTGTCGATTCTGACGAGTTCCGCACACCACGCAACAATCACCTGTTGACCGGAGTGAAGTCATGCGTTCCGACAAGATACACCGCGCGCTGGCGCAGGGAATGAACCGCTTTGAAGTCTGCCAGCTCGTCTCTAAAGGCGTCAAAGCCACGCACAAGACCGGCTCGCGCTTTGAAGATTCCATTAACGATGTACTGCAATATTTAGGCACCCACGTCACGCTGATAGAGAATCTTCACCCGGCCATTCCGCAGGTCAGCGTCAAGAGCCTCAAGCCGGCTGCATAACATTCTCGCCCGACAGGCTAAGTTCCGAGCCGCAGCCGGAAACACAAGGGATTGGCGCCAGACACACGAAAGGGACGGCAGTTTTGCCGTCCCTTTCTTTCTTGATTCCGAGCCGGTTGCTAAGGGTTAGCCTTAGACGACCTGAACGTTCTCAGCCTGCCAGCCCTTGGGGCCCTTGGTTACGTTGAACTGAACCTTCTGGCCCTCTTGCAGCGAGCGGAAACCGTTCGACTGAATGGCGGTGTGATGGACGAAGACGTCCTCGCCGTTTTCGCGGCTCAAAAATCCAAAACCCTTGGCGTCGTTAAACCACTTGACTGTGCCTGTTTCCATTGTGTGTTGCTCCTTTGATACTGATTTACCGCGAACGCAATGTGGAAGTTTGCGAGTAGGCGGTAACCGGAACAGGCAAGAACTTCAGATCGAATTCTACGATTGAATACAGTATAGCATGGATCGGTCAACCAGCCGGGATTATTCTGGCATCCCCGTGCGCGTGTCCAGGACACGGGGAAAAGGGTACACTCGTTCTGGTATTGGAGTGATGACTCTTGAATAACGAAAACATTCGGGTACTGGTCCTCAACCCCGGATCGACCTCCACGAAGTTCGGGGTATACGCCAGAGATGGTGCCGAGCTGGTGCGCACTATCCGGCACGGGCAGGAAGAACTGGCGGCCTTCAGCGGGCAGCCGATACAGGCACAATTGGACTATCGCGCGCAACTGGTCGAGCAGGCGCTCGCGGCAGCCGGGTACGCAGTGGGCGGGTTTGCCGCTGTAGCCGGCCGGGGCGGGTTCCTGCCGCCGGCCGCATGTGGCACATATCTGGTGGACGACGCGATGGTGGAAGAGTTGCGGCAGGCGCGCCGCGGTGAACATGCGTCCAACCTGGGTGCTCC
>JBEKZR010000032.1:0-16710 GCA_049509715.1 Occallatibacter sp.
ATCAGGTGCTGGCGCAACAGCCGCAAGCGGCTCCCGCCCAGCGCCATGCGAATCCCAAGCTCCTTGTGCCGGGCCGCCGCCCGCGCCACCAGAAGATTGGCGACATTCAAGCACGCGATCAACAGCAGGCAGCCCGTGGCGGCGAGCAGGACATAAAGGGGTGTTTTCACTTCGCCGACTAGCGAATCCAGCAGCGGGCGGATATTCGCTCCCTTGCTGACGAAGGGATCGTCGAGATGCTGATTGTGAAGGCGGAGCGTAAACAGCGTAAGTTCCGAAACCGCCTGCGTCTCGGTAACCCCCGGCTTGAGGCGGCCTATGACCCGGAAATCGTGCGAGTCGATCGCCGTTATTTCACTGGCAGGTTCTTCGTGGTAGATAGGCGTCCAAAGCTGTATGGCCGCTTCGGGATAGGCGAACGAAGCCGGCATCACGCCGATCACCGTGTATGGCTTGGCATTGAGCAGGATGGTTTGATTGACAATCGACGGATTGCCGCCAAAGCGGCGTTTCCATAGTCCCCAGCTCAGCAGAACGGTCGGATTTGCCGACGGCTGGTCATCGCTCGCGGTGAAGTTCCGCCCCAGCGCGGGCCGCACGCCTAGTGTCGGAAGGAAGTTCCAGGAGAAGGTTGCCGCACGTACGGCTTCCGGCAACTGTTCCCCCGATCCGGACAGGTTATAGCCGCCATAGCCACAGATGGCCAGATCGGTGAAGCCGTGGCTTAGTCTCTTCCACTCGGCAAAGACGCCTGCCGCACTGTCGTTGTAAGGAAAACTGTCGTCGGCGCTTTGCTCGTAAAGCCGGACCAACCGTTCCGGATCTTGAAACGGCAGCGGCTTGAGCAAGACTGAACGCACAATCGTAAACAGCGCAACGTTTGCGCCGATGCCCAGCGCCATCACCAGGATCGCAATCGCCGTAAAACCTGGGGTCCGCGCCAACGTGCGCACACCGTAGCGCACATCGCGCATGAGCAGTTCCAGCCACGTCCAGCTCCATGTGGCGCGCGCCTGCTCGCGCAGCAGCGCCGGATTGCCGAAGGCCCGCAGCGCGGCGAAACGCGCCTCTTCTGCGCTCATCCCGGCGGCGAGGTTCTCGGCGATCTGCTGCTCCAGGTGAAAGCGCAGTTCGTCATCCAGCCGCGCTCCGGCCTGGCCGCGCTGAAAGAGCATTTGAATCCGCATCCGCAATTGCGTGAGCCAGCGCATGGCTTCCTCCTCAGGCCTCCGTCATAATCAGCTCGATCGCCGCCGAGAGCCGGTTCCAGTTGGCTGTTTCCTTCTCCAATTGCCCGCGACCGGCAGCGGTGAGCGCGTAGAACTTGGCCTGGCGGCCGGTTTCGCTCTCAGCCCATTTGGCCCTGATCCACCCCTGCTGCTCCAGCCGGTGCAGCGCGGGATAGAGCGAGCCTTGCTGCACCTGCAACACCTCGCCCGACACCTGTTGGATGCGCTTGGCGATGGCCCAGCCGTGCATGGCTTCAGGAGAGAGGGTTTTCAAAATCAGAAGGTCGAGCGTGCCTTGTACGAGATCGTTTGGTTTGCCCATACCTAGATTATCTACAATAAAGTTGTGTAGACTGTCAAGGTATCGCGGCAAATTATTTTCGCAGCTAGCTCAGGTTCACCAGACGAAGGGAATCAGCCGGAAGCGTGTGCGGCGGCGGCACTCGGAGCAGCCGGCAATTGCTCGTGCAGAACCTTCTCCTCGTTGAGCAGACGGAAGACGCAGAAGGATATGAGCAGGAGAAAGGCGGGCGGCGAGGACTTCGCTCGCTGCAGCGGTCAGACACGAGAAATCTCTAAACCGCAATCCGCCGCACCCGCGCCCCGATCCGCGTGAAGACCTCCCACGGAATCGTTCCCGTGGCCTCGGCGTGGTCGAAAGCGGTGATGGTTTCGCCGCCCTGGCTGCCCAGGATTACAACCTCGTCCCCAGCTTCGACTCCGGGAATCTCGGTTACGTCCAGCACCGTCTGGTCCATGCTGATGCGGCCCGCGATGGGCGCTCGCTCACCGCGGACCAGCAGGCTGAAGCGGTTGCCGAGCCGCCGGTCCAGGCCGTCGCCGTACCCCGCGGCTACCAGCGCCAGCCGCATCGGCTCGGTAGCCACAAACGCGCCGTTATAGCCCACCACCGCGCCTGCTGGAACCGTGCGCACGCCCACCACCGCGGCCTTCCAACTCAGCACCGGCTTAAGACGAAGCCGCGCCTCAGCCACAGCCACAGGTTCCCCGGCTCCAAACGGTGGATCGAATCGTGGAACCAGGCCATAGAGCGCCAGCCCCGGCCGCAGCATGGCTCTCATGCCATGCCGGGCGGCCAGGACCGCAATCCTGCCCGCCTCGCCCGCCAGCAGCGCGGCCGAGTTGCCCACATTGAGCCAATCCGGATAGAGACCCGCGGCCTCAATCCGTCTTAACGCATCGTCCAATTGGGCAAGCTGCTCCGTGGTCACCCGGCCGTCGGCCTCGTCGGCGGCAAACAGGTGAGTCATCACGCCTTCGAGCCGGAGCGGTGAGCCCACGGTGTGCCGCGCCAACACCGGAGCAAGGCCATCCGGGCTCACGCCCTGGCGGCTCATGCCGGTATCGATCTCGATGTGAACCGGCAACGACCCTGCCTGGGCTCCCGCCGCATGCGCAGCGCCTTCCAACTCGTCCAACTGCCACGGCTCCCAGGCCACGGCGGTCAGCCCATGCCGCACCAACTCCGCGCCCTGCTCCGGAAAGACTCCGCCAATCACCAGCACCTGCGCCTCGGGGCAAAGAGCGCGCGCAGCCACGCCCTCTTCTACGCTGGTCACGCCCAGCCACCGTGCGCCGGCGCGCACCGCCGCCGGCGCGCACAGAGCCAGCGAGTGCCCGTAGGCGTCGGCCTTCACGATGGCCAGCAATTCCGCGTGCGGAGCGGCCAGGCTGAGGAGAAATCGATAGTTCTCTTCAAGGGAATGCGTGCGAATCTCTACCCAGCAGGGGCGTGTTGGCATCAGGCTGTCCAAGCATCAGTCTACGGCATTCTCACTGGTCCCATGCCGCATTCGATTCTCCAGTAGTGGGTGAGTTTCCGAATAGCCGGTTAACTGCTCGGTACCTGCGGGGTCGACCTTTCGTCTTCGTAATGGAAATGGCCGATTTCAGACTTCTTTGGTCGAGCAAGTCCACAGTGACGGCAAGTCCGCCCCAATGGATTCCTAACAAATGTTGAGGCGAAGAAGAATTCCCCACATCGCGGACAGGTCCATCCTCCGATCTTCCACCCATAGATTGCCCACTGTGCAGGAAGCGCAAGCAGGAGAATCGCGAGGGGAACTGCCAACATATTTGCAAGAAGGGAGTGCCTCTCAGCCACTGCAGCGAAGAGTAAAAAGACAGCGCCAAGCCCACCAGCTAACCAGAACATACGAGCAAGATGACGTCGCCTCTCCGAGTAGTAGGCACTCCACTGCTCTCGGTAATACTCATCGCCTCTTTGCGCAGAGTTGGAAAGCCCCAGTTCGATCATAGAGTGCAATATTAACCGATTCTTTGATTGGAGTTGGGGTTCTGGATGTGTGGTCGGCAATTCGGAAATTGGCCCACTGGCGAATCTCATCGCAACAGAGCAAACGCCACCACTGTCTCGCCCTTCGCGCCAATCTCATCCAGCAGCCCGGCCTCCAGCTCATGCGGAAGCGGCATCTCACACGCCGCGACCTCGGCCTTGCTTGCCCCCGCAAAGCACAGTTCGCAGTGCCCCAGCGCCAGGCCCTCGCCCATCCGGGGATCCATGCGAATGGGCGGACCGAAGACCCTGCACGTCATCGGCCTCCACTCGTACACATCGCACCGCCCCGTCGCCGGGTCCAGCGCAGGACAAGCAGCCTCATCGGCAAACTCCTCAAAGCGTTCCCGCTCCGCTTCGGAGCCGCCCAGTAGCCCTGTCTCCCGATCACCCGGAAAATCCGCACCATGCTCTGCAATCCACGCCCGAGCCCGCCGCTCGATCTCCGCCGCCAGCGCAGGCTCCGCACCCCGCAGCGCATCCATCCCAGCGCCGAGCCGCGACGCGTCGAGCTCGCTGATGGCAAAGGCCCCATAACAGCACTGCGTACACCCCAGCCGGCAGACGAGCCACTCCCCCGCCCGCCGCGCCGCCTCGGCCAGCGCCGCGTCCACAATCTGCACCAGTTCCTGATCCCCCGCCGGCAAGCGCATGACGACAAGAATACCGGACTCGTCCACACTCGCACCGCATTTGCCCTGCTAACCCTCGGCGGCATCGGCGGCGCGGCCGTGGAGGAAGCGGAGAGGGCGAGTATTACAGCCGGCGTGCAACGGGTGCGAGATTCGCTCTTGCCGTGACGGCACAAAACGAGATGACAGGTAGCGAGTCAGCTTAAAAAAACAGCCTGCTCGTCACACACTTTAGAACTTGTTGCATAAATACCTATCAGTCTGTTCTGTCCTTTTAGAATCAATGGTTTATGATGACGGAAAATGTTTATGCAACAAGATTTAGTCTCCCGCCAACTGCTCCAGCAGGGTGTCGAAGTCTTCCAGACGAGCGTATTCGATGATGACTTTGCCGCGGCCGTTGTGGTCTTCGATGTGGACCTTGAGGCCGAGGGCGCGCTGCAAGCGCTCCTGGACATCGCGGACGTTGGGGTCGACGGGGGTCTCGGGTTTGGGCTCCTTTTTGGCGGCGCGCTCGGGGTGCAGGAGGCCCTGGACGTAGCTTTCCGTTTGGCGAACAGAAAGCGAAAGATGAACGATCCGCTGCGCTGCTTTTTCGATCTCCTCGGCGTGCTCGAAGGCCAGGAGTGTGCGGGCGTGGCCGAAGCTGAGTTCGCCCGACTCGACGTGGGCTTGCACTGAGGCCGGCAAGCGGAGCAGACGCAGGAAGTTGGCTACCGAGACGCGGTCCTTGCCGGTGCGCACAGCCATCTGCTCCTGGGTCATGTGAAACTCGCGGGAGAGCCGATCGAAGGCGCGGGCCTGCTCCATGGGGTTCAGGTCGGAGCGCTGCAGGTTTTCGACGATGGTGATTTCCATCGCCTGCTCGTCGGAGACCTGGCGCAGGATAGCCGGGATGGTCTCCTTGCCGGCCAGCTGCGAGGCCCGCCAACGCCGCTCGCCAGCGATGAGCTGGAAGCGGCCGTTGGCCTCTGGGCGCACCAGCACAGGCTGCACCACGCCATTGGCGGTGATGGAGGCAGCCAGTTCGGCCAACAACTCCTCGTTGACGCGCGAGCGGGTCTGGAAGGGGTTGTGATCGATCTGGTCGAGAGGAATTTCGCGTGGTTTGCCCGCTTCGGCCTCGGCGGAGGCAGCGGGAGCTTGCACCCGCGGAATAAGAGAGTCGAGACCCTTGCCCAGGGCGCGGCGTTTGGGGTCGATGGCGGCGATGGTCATGGTTCAAAATCCTCTATCCCGGCAAAACCGCCGGACCTTCTTGAATCTGCGTTAACTGGGGGTTTTGGCAATGAGTGCGACAGCCGCGATTGGGGCGACTGTCAGGAGTATGGCCAGAATCGGACCTCAGTGGACGGGGCGGCGACCGTCTGAACGGACGCTGCGCCTTTGCGCTCGTTGCTGCGCGGGCTTTCAATATGATTGCGCGCGAGGAACTCCCCTGTCAGCTCAAAGTAAGCCTCGGCTCCACGGGAGCGGGGATCGTAGAGAGCCACGGGCCTGCCGTGGCTGGGCGCCTCCGCCAGCCGGATGTTGCGTGGAATTACGGTGACGTAAAGCCGTTCGCGGAAGTACTCGCGCAGGGTTTCGGTGACTTGCTGGGCCAGGTTGGTGCGGTCGTCATACATGGTGAGTAGAACGCCCTCAATAATGACCTCCGGGTTGAAAGCCGCGCGAACTCGCTCGAGAGTGGAGATCAGCTCTGAGATGCCCTCCAAGGCGAAGTATTCGGCCTGCATGGGAACGATGAGGGTGTCGGCGGCCGCCAGGACGTTGAGGGTGAGGAGGTCGAGTGCCGGCGGGCAGTCGATGATCACCAGGTCGAAGCGGTCCTGGATGGGCTGAAGCGCGTGGCGCAGGCGGAGGGCACGGTCGCTCGCCGCGGCCAGCTCGATGTTGGCGCCGGTAAGGTTCTTCGAGCCCGGCAGGACAAACAGCAAATCGATCTCGGTGGAGAGAATGACCTGCACGGCCTGGGCATCGCCCATGAGGACGTCATAGATGGAATGGCGGTCGTCATCGCGCTGGAAGCCGAGTCCAGAGGTAGCGTTGGCCTGAGGGTCGCAGTCGACAAGGAGGGTCTTGAGGCCTTCGATCGCCAGGCAGGCAGCAAGGTTGATGGCTGTGGTGGTTTTGCCAACTCCGCCTTTTTGGTTGACAATGCCGAGAATCTTGCCCATGGCAATCAAGATTAAAGGGAAGGGCAGATTGAGGGTAGGTGGTTGCGCTGTGGAGAACGAGGCCGGGCTGTGGAAAGCGTTTTCGGCGCTGGCCGGCGGTGAGTGGAGAAGCGGTTGAGGGGGAAGGGCTTGCGCACGGCGGGCACAGGGGCTGTACGAGGAGTGGCGGGAGGGGCTTGTGGTGGAAAACTCCGGTGATTTTTTTGCGGGAATTGGATTTTATCGGGTGGGTATTCCAATTTGGATTTACGCCCGATTTGGGACAGGTGGGTTTTGTTCCACGTGGAACATTTCCCGCTTTGGGCTGGTTTCCCAAGATGTTCCACGTGGAACAAAACCCACCTCCCGCCTGTCCCGCCATTTCTAAATACAATTCCTCCCATCCCTCGTGCATAAAATTCTTCAGCTACTGTCACACCGCCCAATCCAGATTGTCTTATCTTTATGGAGACACTCCATGAAAATCTCGCCGGAACCACTGCAAAACCCGTTTCTTGAGAACTCGCCCTGCACCTCGGACGAAGAACTTGCAACTCGCGCAAAAGCGGGAGATCGCGAACGATTAGAGCTCTTGCTTACCCGGCATCTGCCGTGGATTTTTAATTTTTCGCTCCGTATGCTCCACCGCCGCGCCGACGCCGAGGATGCCACCCAGGAAATCCTGCTCAATACCATCAAAGCTCTGCCGGGGTTCCGGGGTGAGGCGAAGTTTCGCACCTGGCTTTATCGCATCGCCTTTAATCACCTGCTAAGCGTAAAGAAGCCCAAGTGGGCCGCTGCCGATGCCATCTGCTCCTTTACTGTAGCTTCCGCCGGCCTGCGCCAGGTTCCCGATCTCGATCTTCCCGACCCGCGCACCGTGCCTGTTCCGATAGAAATCCTCGTTGAAGAGACCGGGAACAACTGCATGATCGGAACCTTGCTTTGCCTCGACGGCCGTCAGCGTCTTGTTTTCATCCTCGGCGAAATCTTCCAGGTCAGCGACGAGGTGGGCGCTGAGATCGCTGAGGTCACCCCTGCTAATTTCCGCCAGATTCTCTCCCGTGCGCGCCGCGATCTCTACGAATATCTACGCGACAACTGTAGCCTCGTCAATCCTGTAAACGACTGCAAATGCCAGCGCAAGACTCGCGCCTTCATCCAGGCCGGCTTTGTCGACCCGGCCAAGTTGGAGTTCACCCAACCCCACGTCCGCAAAGTTCGAGAGGTTGCTGCTCAACGCGCTCCTGAACTCTTCGACGCCTACATGGAGGCCGGGGCCAGTGTCTACCGCAACCATCCCTTCTACGAACCTTCAGAGCAAGCAGAGATTCTGCGCCGGGTTCTCCCGCCTCTGACGTTATAAACTGATTCCGGAAAAGAAGGGAGCAAGATGGAGATCCCAAACGCATTCATCGGTAAAGCAGCCCAGCCTAGTGCAGAAGAACTCGCTTCTGCCCTGGGCCCAGCCGTCGTAGTTTGGCAGGAACTCATCGACTGGTTTGCTGGGCAGAACGTCGTCGATCAGGAGTGGAACTCCTACTCGCACAAGTACGGCTGGTCGCTCCGCCTCAAAGTCAAAAAGAGAAATATCATCCATCTTTCTCCTTGCTCGGGCTGCTTCCGCGTCCTCTTCATCTTTGGCGACAAGGCGGTTGCTGCGGCGCGGCAATCCAATCTCTCTAAGAGCACGCTCAAGCTCCTCAATGAGGCGCCACGCTATGCGGAGGGAACGGGAGTGCGGCTCATTGTGAAGGCTGCGAAGGACCTGGCTGCGATTCGGAAGCTGGCCCTCATCAAGCTGGCAAACTGATCTTTCGCTCCCCGAGTGCGAGCAGTCGGTCCGCGCTTCCAGGCAGTTGAACCGGCGCGGGCCAGGAGAACTCTGCTCCGGCTGCGGCCTTTAGCCTCTCCAGCTCACTACGGGTAGTCATCAGCACCATCCAGCCATGGGGCGCAACCAGGAGGGATGCGGCCTTGACCGCCTGCGGCATGCGGTCGACGGCGCGGAGGGTCACGCAATCGAACTGCGCCGAGAGCGTTTCTGCGCGCTGGGCGTAGACTTTGGCAGAGATCCCAAGGATGCGAACTGCCTCCTGAAGAAAGGCCGCCTTCTTGCCCTGCGACTCGGCCAGGGTTACGGCGATTTCGGGGCGGCAGAGGGCGATGGGAATCCCAGGGAAGCCGGCGCCCGAGCCAAAGTCAAGCAGGGTGGCGATTCCGGCGGGAAGTGCGCGGGCGCAGAGAATCGACTCCACAAAATGCCGCGACAGAATACCCTCTTCGTCTCGAATTGCAGTCAGGTTGACGCGAGCATTCCAGCGAAGAATTAGCGAAAGATAGGTTTCGAATTGGCCGCCAAGGGCAGAATCTACCGTATCCAGCCCAGCCTCGGCCAAAAGAGCGTTCATGCGCTCACCTGCCGGGATCGATCCTTCACTCATCTTCTGCCTTCATCCCAGGAATTCACGCCGACACAACCGAATCTTCGATTCGCCGCGGTTCCCATGCCTCAGCCGCCTGCACAAACGCAGCAAAGATGGCGCGGGAAAAGGCGCTATGTGTGTAGGTCCGCTCCGGATGCCACTGAACAGCGATGACAAAATGCTCGGGCGAATCCAGCTCTAAGCCTTCAATGACCCCATCTTCCGGAGAGATCGCACTCACCAGGAGATTGTCGCCGGGGAGGCGGATAGCCTGATGGTGGCTGGAGTTGACGGGAGGTTCATCCGGCTCGCCCGGTGGCAGAAGCGAGGCCAGCCTCGACCCCTGCCTGATCCGAACCGGGTGCGCCTCGACCACCTCGCGGCCCGGCCGATGATTGACTGAGGTCTTCAGGTCCTGAACCAGAGAGCCATTGCGCCAGACATTCAAGGTCTGGGCGCCGTGGCAGATGGCTAGGATGGGCTTGTGAAGATTGAAGGCGTCCTGCAAGAGGAGCTCATCGACGGCGGTGCGGGCGGGGTCGGGCTCACCGCACTCAGGGATCGGATCTTCGCCAAATCTTTGTGGGTCAACGTCATAGCGGCTGCCCGGCAGCAGTATTCCCTGCACCCCCGCCAGAACACTGGCCACTTGGTCCTGGCGCTCGTGCAGCGGCACGATGACCGGCGTTGCTCCGGCGGCTTCCAGGGCAGTGAGGTAGGGCGGCAGTGACCGCTCGTTATAGGCCGGGTCGCTGCCGGTAGGCTCGGGAATGGCAATGTGGACGGTCATGAAAACACCAGTGTAATGAGAGATGCGAACGACGCGACAGCGATTTTCTTGCCGCTTCGAATCAAACTTCTGTGCGAACCGCAGCTTGCTCAACTGAATTCTGTGCGGCTGCGCTCTCAGGCTGCCTGAGGCTTTCGATGGCATCGCGGAGTTGCGCGGTCAGCGCGTCGGTCTGGCGCGGGGTCATTCCTGTCGTCTCGATCGACTCGCCGACAGTGAGCGTCAGTTCTCCCGGATAAAAGTGGTGGGCATGAATCGGCAGCAGATCGAAGACTCCATTGAGCGCGATGGGCACCAGCGGCACCTGCGCGCGAATGGCCAGGTAGGCAGCGCCGGAGAGGAACGGCCGCAGTTCGCCGGTGGATGTCCGGCCACCCTCGGGGAAGACGAAGATCGGCATGCCGGAGCGCAGAGCCTTGACGCCGGCACCCAGGCTGGAGAGCGTGGCGCGGGGGTTTGCCGTATCGATAGGAATCTGGCCAGAGCGATTTAAGTACCATCCTATGAATGCGATAGGCCACAATTCCTTCTTGGCGAGGATGCGAAACTGGAAGGGCAGCGCGGCAAAGATTACCGGCGTATCCATGTAGGAGGTGTGGTTTGAGGCGTAGACGGCAACCGGATGTTTGCGTAGATTCTCCGCTCCGCGCACGGTAAGCGAGCAGCCGGTGCCCCACACCAGGGCCCGCCCCCAGATCCGCGCAATGCGGTGCTGCGCACGCCCGCGCTTGTCCACAAAGGACACGAGCAAGGAAATCGAACCGCAAACGACCGTGACCACAGCCATGACTGGGACGTGGATCAGGTTGGTGCGCCAGCGGTAGAGCCTGGGCAACGGATTTGGCCGCCGACTCACGCTTGTACCCCCTTTTCGGCGAGTAGCAGGGTACGCGCCTCGCCGACCAGGTACGCCGATCCGGAAACCACGATCAGGCCGCCTTCCGCGCGCTCTTCGGCAAGTTGCAGAGCCTGGCCGACCGATTCGGAGGCGACTGCCGGAGTGCCCGTAGCTAGGGCAGCGGCCAGAAGGTCGTCCAGGGCAGCGGCGCGGGCGGTATGGATGGGCGCTATGATTACCTGCTCGAAGAGCGGAAAAAGAATTTGCGCCATCTCCGCGACCGGCTTGTCGCGCAGGCAACTGAAGATCAGGCATCGTGGATGCTTTTCACTCAATAAGCCCACTAGCCCTGACCGCAGGGCCCAGGCTCCGGCGGGATTATGCGCCACATCGAGAATCCATTCGACGCCGTCTCTCTGGATGCGTTCGAAGCGCGCCGGCCAGCGGGTCTGGCGAATGCCGGCTGCGATGGCGGCCGGTGTGATCGGAAAGCCATGGTTGCCGGCTAACTCCACAGCCGCGGCGATGGCCAACGCCACGTTGCGATGCTGGTGGGCGCCAATCAGCGGGGAATCTACCTCGATGGCGGCGCCGAAAGCCTGGACGAAGTAAGGACCAGCCGTGCCGGCGCCGATGGGCGGCATATAAGACGCCGCGTTTACTCCGCGCACCTCCAGCTCTGCTGCAATTTCGCTGAGAACCTGGTTGGCTTCGGGGTGCTGCGGCAGGGTAATCATGGTTCCGCGGGGGCGCAGAATGCCGGCCTTTTCCCGCGTAATGGCGGCTATGGTCGTGCCCAGCCACTCGGTGTGATCGAGCGAGATGTCGGTGATGACCGATAGAAGCGGATCGACGATGTTGGTCGCGTCCAGCCGTCCGCCCATGCCGACTTCGAGCACTGCAATGTCGACGCGCGCCTGAGCAAAGTACAAAAGCGCCTGCGCGGTGAGAACCTCGAAAAAGCTTGGCATTTGCGGAAGCTTGCCATCGAGCACCAGTTGCTGCGCGGCATCGTGGACGCGAAAGTAGAGAGCAGCAAAGGCATCGTCGGCGATCTCGACGGGGCCTAAGCGGATGCGCTCATTCACCCGCTCCAGATGCGGCGAGGTGTAGAGGCCGGCGCGCAACCCGGAGGCGGTCAGAATAGAGGCCAGCGTGGCAGCCGTCGAGCCCTTCCCGTTGGTTCCGGCAATCAGCACGGAGGGGAAGCGGAGATGCGGATCGCCGAGGGCGGCCAACAGGATGCGAATCTCCTCGAGCGAGAATTTGCGCCGCGGTTGGCCGGAGCGCGTGTAGAGCTCGGGCGCCATGGCATTCAGTTGATCGATGGCCGCGGCGTAGGACATGGAAAGTTCAGTATAGAAGGCGCATGGCAATCGTTGGGGCGGGATGGCCGGCGCAGACGGGCTTATTGCCGCAGCAGCAGTTGCAGGGCCTGGCGCGCATTTTGCAGGCAAACGCGCGCCTCATCCTCGGAGAGCAAACCCTGGTGCACGGCCTTCTTGCCGGCGTCGTTCACTTGGTTGGCGACGTGGGGAAAGTCCGCATCGATGCCTGTGAGCTGCAGATTGTTGTTCACCTCGTGCAGCAGATTGCCCAGGGTGGCGGTGTTGCGGTAGCGGGTGCTGACCAGGCGGGTAAGCGCAGGGGGCAGTTTTTGCTTGATGGCCTCTTCGAGCACCGAACGGCACATCACGGCGCAGGCGGTAAAGAGGCCGAAGAAGTAGCAGCGAGTGGCCTCGTCAAGATAGCGATCGGCCTCCTCTGAGCTGGGCATCGCGACTACGCAGTCGCGCAGGTGAGTTGCCCGCAACACGGCAGGTTCCACCACCTCCAGCAACTCCATGGCGAAGGCCGCGCGCAGCAGGTCGTTCTGCTGGCCATCTAGCGCACACTGAATATCCTGCCACGCTGGCGTGGACACGCCGTTGCCGGCTTTCTGAAGGCGCGTAAGGGAAGTGAGCCGCTGGCGGGCGTGCTGGATAAAGCCTTGCTGCATCTTATGAGCCAGCATCCGCCATTCAGCCACAAAGGCTACAGCGTCCTGCTGGTAGCGCGCCCAAAGTTCGTCGTACACCACGTCAGGCAGCACATCCCGCAACTGCGCAAAGCGACCGGTTCTTGCCAACTCGGAGATCGCCTCGCAAAACTTCCGGCCTGGTGCGCCTTCCGCAGACATCTGCAGGAGCTGATCTTCGAGACGCGCAACATTGATGGTCATGATTCAAACTTTTCTCTTCCGCCAAGTCTACGAGCCGCAGACTCTCAGTTCTGCTGTCGCAACAGAATTCAGAACCAGCTCAGTGCTGGAATGGGAAGGCTTTCCGCCAATTCTCGCGGTTGGGAATCCGTGTGATCCCCGCTTGCATGCAGAGGCCAGCGGCCTTACAGATTCTGTAGAAACGCGCGGACGGCGCCGGTGAATTCGGTTGGGGTTTCCATGTGGAGGACATGCCCTCCGTTGAGAGACACGAGGGTGGTGTTCGGACGGCGCCGGGCCATCTGTTCAACCTGCTCGGCCGTCGTGACACGGCTCTCTTGTCCGCGGATCAACAGCGCAGGGCAATCCGTTGCGAGCCAGTCCTGCCAATGATCGCCGCATAGCAGGCGTTGCGAGGCAACCATCTCTCGCGGTTCGAAGGCGAGCTTCCAGCCGCTCTCTGTCTGGCGAAATGAGTCCTCGAAATAGGGCGCAAAACGGGCGCCGATCTGATTGACCAGATCTGCGCGAGTCGCAAACGTCCCCTCCCAAGGAAGGATGAAGCTGATGTCATCCGATACCACGGCACCAACATCCTCAATAATCAATGCAGAGACGCGTTCCGGATGGAGTGCAGCGAACTGATAGGCGTTGACACCGCCGAGGGAGTTGCCGAGAAGGATGGCTTGCTCGAAGCCAAGATGGGCAAAGAGTGCCGCAAGATCGCCAAGGTAGTCAGCGCGTGTATAGGTTGACGCGTGACTGGAGAATCCATGTCCTCGCTGATCCAGTGCGATCACACGCCACCCAGGCGCAAGAGCCGTGGTGAGAGGAACAAAAGTAGCGCCCTCCATCAGGTGCGCGTGCAGCGCCACCAAAACATGGCCATTTCCGCCTGAATCAAGGTAGGAGAACGTTAAGCTGTCATGCTGGAATTCTTGCCGCTCTATTGTCATTGAGAGGCCTCTGGGAGCTCCTTTTGATAGTACTTGTGGAACCCCGGTACGCTGCAACCCCTCATCTAGAGCGGATGGACGCCTGCTCTCCACAAAACGCGCCTGCTTTACACAAGCCTATTTTGTCTGCTTGTGGGAGACGTGGAAAACAAAGGACTCCATATGCAGCTCCGATGCTGAATTTCCAGAACTCCTGAATTCCACAGCATTGATTTAGAAAACCAGACAGCCTGTCAACTCGCTGCCCCCTAGCCATTTCAGATCGATTTCCACTTTTCCTGCCCGAACTACGGGTACTACTGTCTTTTCTTTTAATCTCCTTCTGTTTTATCTACTCCCCGTCGCATCGAATGGACAGCCGCTCAAAAACTACATCTTGTCCGTACATCATCTGCAGGCGAACATCGGCTGAGCGATTCAGCGGAAGTGGTTCCCGGTATTCAGAGAAATGACCCTGTTTTCCACGCCTATTTTGGTGTGAAGATGAATACAATCAAGAAGAAGAAAAGACAGCCACTTCCACCTGACCGCAAGGTATTGTAGAGTGTGGTCAGTGCGGGAATGTGGTTTCTCGGGCGAGGGTGGGTCTATGCCGAATGTGGAAACAGACGCAGAGAAGCCAGCCGCACAGGAGGCAACGATGGAAATTATCGTAAGCCGCGAGAGCCTGGTGAGGGAGCTTACCGCGACACAAAGCGTGGTGGAGCGCAAGACCACCATTCCGATTCTGTCCAACTTTCTCATTGAGGCGGAGGGCGACCGGTTGAACATTACCGCTACCGACCTCGATCAGGCGATCAGGACCAGTGCCGAGGTGAAGGTAAAGAAGCCAGGCGCCTGCACCATCCCTGCACGCAAGCTGTACGACTACATCAAGCTGCTGCCTGAGGGCGACATCTCCATCAAGCTGCTCGAGAACCACTGGGTACAAATCCGGTCAGGGCGCTCGAACACGAAAATGGTGGGCATGGCGCGGGCCAACTATCCGCAGGTGCCGGAGTTCCCCGCCGTGGCGGCCACCAGCATTTCGCTGTTGGCGTTAAAGACGCTCATCGCGCGCACCATCTTTGCCATCTCGAACGAGGAATCGCGCTACACGCTGAACGGCGCGCTGCTGGTGATCAAAGCGGAGTCGCTGGCCATGGTGGCTACTGACGGCCACCGGCTCTCGTTTGTCGAGAAACCGAATGAAATTCTGGAAGGCATCAGTGGCGAGAAGCGCGTGCTCATTCCACGCAAGGCGCTCCAGGAGCTGCAACAGCTGCTTTCGGCCTCCGACGCCGAAAAAGTGGAGTTTGCCGACGACGAGCATACGCTGTTCTTCCGCGTCGGCCATCGGATCCTGAGCACGCGCAAGCTCTCCGGCCAGTTCCCGAACTTCGAGGCGGTCATGCCGCGCGACAACACCAAGTTCGCCGTGGTCCGGTCCAGCGAACTTTCGGCGGCCATCCAGCGCGTGGCTCAATTCGCCGACGAACGCTCGGGCGCCATCCGTCTGCGCCTGGAGAGCAACGAGCTTAAAATCAGCGCCAACTCCACGGAATCCGGCGAGAGCGAGGACACCATCGATACGCCGTATTCGGGCGACCCCATCGTGGTGGGCTTCAACTCCGGCTACATCCTGGACTTCCTGAAGGCCCTGAGCAACGAGGGCGAGGTGCGGCTGGAGTTCAAGGACTCCCAGTCTGCCGGCCAGATGCGCCCCGAGGACCCGGACGCAGAGTACAAGTATCGCTATGTGCTAATGCCGATGCGGATCTGAAAAGGCGGCGAGTCAGCGAGACAGCAACGGCCCGGCAGCAATGCCGGGCCGTCGTGTTTTTGCTACACAATCAAAGAGGCTGGTCAACGCCGAGGTCAAAACCAGCGAATGGCTGTCAGGCCACCGCCGGGGCCTTCAGGAAATCCAGCGCGCGAATCAGATACGCCTTTAATTCCCGCCGGGGAACCACTGCATCCAGGAAGCCCTTTTCCAGCAGAAACTCGGAGCGCTGGAAGCCATCGGGTAGTTTTTGACGGATGGTCTGCTCGATGACGCGGGGTCCGGCGAAACCGATGAGAGCGTGGGGCTCGGCGATATTCAGGTCGCCCAGCATGGCGAAGCTGGCGGTGACGCCGCCGGTGGTGGGATCGGTGAGCACGGAGATGAAGGGCACGCGCGCGTCGTCGAGTTGCGCGAGGGTGGTGGCGATCTTGGCCATCTGCATCAGGCTCACGACGCCCTCCATCATGCGCGCTCCGCCGGAAGCGGCCACAATGATGAGCGGCTTGCGCGTGAGCCGCGCGCGATCGACGGCGCGGGCAATGGTTTCGCCCACCACGGCGCCCATGGAGCCGCCGATGAAGCCGTACTCCATGACGCTCAAAACAATTTCATGTGGACCCATGCGGCCGAGCGCGTTCAGAATGGCGTCGTCGAGGCCGGTGAGCTCGCGCGCCTTGCGCAGGCGCTGCTTGTAGGGCCTTACGTCGACAAAATTCAGCGGATCGGTGGAGCGCAGGCCGGTATCGACCACCTCGTAACCAGGCTCAAGCAGCAGATTGATGCGCCCCCGCGCGTCCAGCTTGAAATGATGCTGGCACTTGGGGCACACCTGCAGGTTGGCTTCGAGTTCGGCTTTGTAGAGAGTCTGGCGGCAGCCGGGGCATTTGACCCACAGGCCCTCGGTGCGCACGGTTTTTGCGCCGGTGTCGGGACCGTTCTCGCCAGCCGGTCCGTTCCCCGGAGCGGGATAGTCGCCGTCCTCGCGCTTAAACCACGTCATACCGAATGCAATTGTAAATGGCGGCGCCGTGATTCGTGGGTCGTGGTCGGGGATTGGCTTTGGCATTCGGGGATGATATCGCTAGTAAGAGAACCGTAGAAGGCGCAGGCCGCCGCATGGCGTTCGGAATCCCGTTCAGGAAGGGAGCCGTACCTTGCTTGAGATCTCGCGAACTGTCGTTTCCATGAGCACGGCTGGGCTGATGGTGCTCGGGGCCGGAGTGATTGTCAGCCACGCAAAGCTTGCGTCGGGAGCGTTGACCGGGCGGGCGATCGCACTGGGACGCGTGTTTGTGGCGGCTCCGCTGGCGACCTTCGGCGCGCTGCACCTGGCCGCGGCCAAGGGACTGATGGACATGGTTCCCACATACATGCCTTGGCCCCTGTTCTGGGTCTACCTGG
>JBEKZR010000320.1:0-4448 GCA_049509715.1 Occallatibacter sp.
GAACTCCCCATCAAGACCATCGTCAACACTGAGATTGTTCCCAACGCCGACACCGGCGCGGGCAAGTACATCACCCGCCATACCCTGTTTACCGCCGAGTACAAGAACTACCAACTGGCCGCACACTAGGAAGCGGAAGATTCACAACCGGCGCGGCGGTTGCCCCTTCGGCCGCCGCGCCTGGGAACTGTTCTGAAATACTCATGGCCGGCAAGGCGTTTTCTCCGCCCAACTGGCGCGCCGATTTTCCTTGAAAGGAATAAGCGAATGAAACGCCTCTGCTGGTTTCCTTGCAGCAAGGCAAGAAGACCTGCGAAGAGGTCGCCAGCTACGCAGACTATCGCCTGGCAGGCGCCGCTCAGAAGTAGACCGCTGCCTGTTTAGCCCCGGATCGCACAGCCAGGACTTTTTAAGGTTAACTAACCTGGAATTTAACCCCGGTGAAACATCCAGGTAACCGGTGTAGCCTTGTGGTCTGGCTGTTCTGCTGACGTATCGTGGATGAATAGCGGTTCGGTGCGGAGATGGATTTTGCCGGCTTGGTGGCAGTCCTGGCTCTTCCAGCCGATGCCGCTCGGCGCGTCACGGTGGAGCAGTTGGAGTTGGCTGCGCCGCGCATCTGGTCGCCAGCTGCGCAAACGATCGCCTGGCCGGAGCCGCACCGAAGGAGTCCGCAGTTTTATTGCTGGAGTTAAGTTCAATCACTCTGCCGCCTCGGCAGATCCTACTTTTTCTGGAGGAATGGGAAGATGAAACGCCTGGTATGGATACTCGCAGTTCTGATGCTGGCTTCGCCCGCGTGGGCCGCCAGGAAAATCACCGTCGGTCAACTGGAGGACTTGCTGCGTTCGCTACAGCAGGAAAACAAGACCGACGCGGATGTGGCCGCCCAACTCAAGCAGATTGAGCTGACGGAAGAACTGACCCGTAAAGCCATGAACGGCATGGTCAAGTACGTTCCGGGCCCGCTGTCGACCGAGCAGATCTACGTCCTGGAAGCGCGCAGCGCCGATCTCATCCCGCCGGCCTCGGACCTGCCGGCCACTCCCGCCCTGGACGCGGCTGCCCGGCAGGCCATCCTCGCCAGGGCTGAGACCTACGTAAAAAGAACTTACGAGCAGCTTCCGTCCCTGACGGCAACCAAAGCCACTTTGCGCTTCCAGGACAACATGGAGGCTGTTGCCTCCTGCTCGGGCGTAGTTGGATGCGCACAGGAGTACGTGGATACTACCCCCGGGTACTCTAATCCGGCCTCGTTTGTCCACTACATCAGTTCCGCTGTAACGCCGGTCGTGAGCGAACATGGGGCGGAGAAACTGTCCCCGGAAAAGGACAAGACCCGTTGGGGAGCGAACCGGATGATCGCGCTCCGCGAACCGGACCCCAGCCTTGCTGTCGTCTTCGAGGAGGCCAGAGATGCCGGGAGCATCCAATGGCTGCGCTGGGAACTGGTCAACGGCAGGCAAGTTGCCGTCTATTCCTTCGCTGTACCAAGAGCCACGGCGCACCTCACAGTAGACATTTGCTGCTTCCCGAATATCAACCAGACCGGGATCGCAAGATTCTACAACCCCTTAACCGCGAACACGATCGCCGGGGATGAAGCAAGGGGAGGCGGGGTGGGCGGCGTCACGGGCAACTTCCAAACCTACACCGAATGGCGCGATTACAAAGCCATCGCGCCTTACCACGGCGAGTTCTTCATCGATCCGGACACTGGCATCGTGGTGCGGATGATCACAGAGGCGGAACTGAATCCATCCGATGTTGTTCACCAGGTGGACACGCGTATCGACTACGGTCCGGTAAAGGTCGGCACCAGGGTGCTGGTGGCGCCGGTGAGGACGATCGTCAACACCGAGGTGGTCCCTAACGGCACCTCCGGTGTGGGCGGCTACTCCACCCGCCGGACGCTGTTTACTTCCGAGTACAAGGATTATCAACCCGCCGCCGCGGCTCGCTAGAGTGGTTCACCGCCCATCTCAATACTGGCTTTCCGCACGGGTCCCGGCCAGTGCGGAAAGCCAGTGCCGCAGCCGCGTCCGCCCGTGCGGCCAGCACCTATTCCCACTCGATGGTGCCGGGGGGCTTGCTGGTGATGTCGTAGACCACGCGGTTGATCCCGCGCACCTCGTTCACGATCCGGCTGGAGATGCGCTTCAGCACCTCGTAGGGCAGCGGCGTCCAGTCGGCGGTCATGCCGTCTTCAGAATGCACGGCCCGCACCGCCGCCGTATAAGCGTATGTCCGCTGGTCGCCCATCACGCCCACCGTCATCACCGGCAGCAGCACCGCAAAGCTCTGCCAAATCTTGGAGTAAAGCCCGGCGGCCTTGATCTCCGCCACCACGATTTCGTCCGCCTCCTGCAGCAGCGCTACGCGCTCCCGCGTCACCTCGCCCAGGATGCGCACCGCCAGCCCCGGCCCCGGAAACGGCTGCCGGCCCAGAATCTCCTCCGGCATCTCCAGGTCGCGGCCAATGCGCCGCACCTCATCCTTAAACAGGTCCCGCAGCGGCTCGATCAGCTTGAGCTTCATCCGTGCCGGAAGCCCGCCCACGTTGTGGTGGCTCTTGATGGTCTGGCTGGGGCCCTTCACGCTGCTGGACTCGATCACGTCGGGGTAGAGCGTGCCCTGCACCAGCCAGTCCACCCCGCCGGTCTCTTTGGCAATGCGCGTGGCCTCGTCGTCGAAGACCGCAATGAACTCCGCGCCGATTCGTTTTCTTTTTGTCTCCGGATCGATGACTCCGGCAAGTTGCTTGAGGAAGCGCTCGCTGGCGTCCACGGCGACGATCTTCAGTCCCAGCTTGTCGCGCAGGTTCTTCTGCACGTTCACGAACTCGTTCTTGCGCAGCACGCCGTTATTCACGAAGATGCAGGTCAACTGGCTGCCGATGGCCTTGTGCACCAGCACCGCCGCCACCGATGAGTCCACCCCGCCCGAGAGCCCGCAGATCACGTGGTCCTGGCCGACCTTCTCGCGGATCGCCGCCACCGTGCTCTCGATGAAATGCGCCGGGGTCCAGTCGCCGCGCGCCCCGCAGATTTTGAAGAGAAAGTTCTTGATGAGTTGCGGCCCCAGCGGCGTGTGATGCACCTCGGGGTGGAACTGCACCGCCCAGATGCGCCGCTCCTCGTTGGCAATGCCAGCCAACGCGTTCGAGCTAACCGCGGTGCGCCGGAAGCCTGCCGGCAGCTCCAGCGCCTCGTCGCCGTGGCTCATCCAGACTTGGAGCGTGGACGGCAGCCCGGCAAACAGTGCCGTCGCGCCATCCTCGATCGTCACCTCGGCATGACCGTACTCGCGCTTTTCGCCCGGTCGCACCTTTCCGCCCAGATGATGCACGATGAAATGAAGACCATAGCAGATGCCGAGCATTGGCGCGCCCAGCTCCAGCAGTTTTGGGTCGGCTGCCGGCGCATCCGCGTCATAAACCGACGACGGCCCGCCAGAGAGGATGATTCCCAGTGGTTTGAGCGCCTTGATTTCGGCAATGGGCGCCGTGCAGGGCAGCACCACGGAGAAAACGTTCTGCTCGCGTATCCGCCGCGCAATCAGCTGCGTATACTGCGAACCAAAATCGAGGATAACGATTGTCTGGGTGTCCACCTTTCAGTGTGGCAGGGGTTAGGGCCGAATGTAAAGAAGACAATCCGGCCATTTTCCAGCGCAGCGAACAGGGGCCTTGAGGCTACTGAACGCAGACCCGCAATAAAAGTGGCTTTAGCCGCGGGCTTTTCGTTTATGCTGCTCAGGCCGCGTCCCAACGCAGCCGAAACCGGCTCGGCGGAGCCAGTCGCGGGTATACTGGACCGTAAACTAGAATCCAGGATGGAATCCCGGATGAATCAATCTCTGCCGGTGGTCATGATTAAGAACCTCGCATTCATGAATTGAGCGGTAACTCAAAGCCACGGATTGCGTCTTGTATATGGGCTTTTGCTGGTGAACTGAAGCGGAGGAATCTTATGTCAGTCCAGAACGCCTTGAGGTCTCTTCTGGCCGGAGCGCTGTTAGCCTGCGCGGCCTCCGCGCCCCTTGCAGCGCAGTCAGGTTCACCTGCGTTGAGCGCAGCCCCGGCGCCGTCGGCTCCGGTCAAGGCTGCATCCGGATATGACCAGCCGCCGAAATACATTCTGGATGTGATGCGCGCCCCCTCCCCGCCAACGCCCGTGGTGAGCCCGGCAAAGGACACGATTCTTCTTGTCTCCTGGCAGGATTACCCGCCGATTTCCAGGGTGGCGACGCCTTTTCTGCGCCTTGCGGGCGTGCGCGTGGAGCCCAGGAACCACAGCAAGCACGATACCCCGGGCGGTTACGGCATCACGCCCTGCGTCACGAACTTCGAGCTAGAGCGCATCGCCGATGGCGCGCGGATTCATGTCGCGCTTCCCGAGGGCGCATGTCCGGGCGGGCCAGTCTGGGCTGCTGACGGAAAGCGCTTC
>JBEKZR010000321.1:0-4443 GCA_049509715.1 Occallatibacter sp.
CGAGACCATCCGCGGCCCTTTCGAGTGGGATTTGAAGCGCATGGCTGCTTCGGTCACGCTGGCCGGGCGGGGCGCGGGCCACAAGGAATCGTCCGCTCGCCAGGCCGTGGAAAAATGCATAGAGCGCTATGCCGCGCAGATGCGGGCCTTTGCTGAAATGCCTTGTATCGAAGTGGGCCGCTATCAGGTGCACCGGCTGGGCCAGGCCGAGCCAATACACAAAGCGCTGGTGAAGGCCGAGCGGGCGACGCCGCAGCACACGCTGGAACAGCTTACCGAGGCTGCCTCCGCCAAAGTTGGCGCGGCGCGCCGCTTCAAGGAAGCCAAGCCCATGCTCACCCGCGTCAGCGGCGCACAGGCTCGCGCCGTGCTGGCCTCCCTGGTGCCTTACCAGCAGATGCTGGAGCCGCAACGGCAGCACCTTTTGTCCTTCTATCGCCCGGTGGACGTGGCCTTCAAAGTGGTCGGCACGGGCTCGGTGGGCCTGCGCGACTACTGCATCTACTTTGAGGGCAACGGGCCGGGAGACCCGCTTTTTCTGCAGATCAAGGAAGAGCCGGCCTCAGCTTACGCGCCCTGGCTGCCCGACGCGCGCCCCGCGCCCCACAACGGCCAGCGCGTGGCCGAGGGACAGCGGACCATGCAGGTGCAGTCGGATCCGTTCCTGGGCTGGACGCACATCGGCGGGCGTCAATTCCTGGTGCGCCAGCTCAACGACCATAAGGGCTCCATCGAACTCGAGGACCTGGCCGGCGGCGGACTTGAGGCTTACGCCGAGGTCTGCGGCGAGCTGCTGGCCCGCGGCCACGCCCGCTCCGGCGACCCTCTGGCCATCGCAGGCTACCTGGGCACTGGCGACGGCTTTGCCGAGGCGCTGGGCAAATTCGGCGGGCTCTACGCCGACCAGACCGAGAAGGACTGGCAGCAACTGCGGCAATCCCGCAAGAGAAGCAAAAGCCTCTAGGGCCTGTTAGCAGGCCCTGGAAGCATTTTTCCCCGGAAAGGGCATGAAACCAAAGGTTTCGACCGCCTCCCCATCGTCTGGACGCCACCGGTGTACACTTCTCTTCGCGCGCATGCCTTCGTTTCCACCGCGCTGACAGGAAATCCCATGAACAGAAAAGCGCTCGTCCTCTCCATCGCCTTGATCGCGGCCCTCGCTCCGGCAGCCCCAGCCCCGGCCCAGAATCCTCAGCCGCAGCCCGCTCAGCCCAGGCGCCCCATGACCTTCGAGGACATGATGAAGATGAAGCGGCTGGGCGAAACCGCCGTCTCCCCCGACGGCAAGTGGCTGGCCTACTCTGTGACTAGTGTTGATCTCGACCAAAACACAAAAAGAGCGGAGCTCTGGGTGCAGGCGATTGCCGGCGGAGAGCCTTTCAAGCTGGCCGTGGCGCACCCGGGAGACAGCGGCGTCCAGTTCGCCCCGGACGGGCACTCCGTGCTCTTTCTCTCTGGTCGAGATGGTTCGCAACAGGTTTGGCTGGCGGATTTCGACGCCTCAACCGGCGCAACAAGCAACCCGAAAAAGCTCACCAGCATCTCGACCGAAGCCGGCGACGCCATCTGGTCGCCGGACGGCCACTCCATCGTCTTTACCTCGGCGGTTTATCCCGACTGCCCGGCAATCACGGCCGCGGATGCGGCGACTGGCGATAAGTCCGGGGCCCCCACGGATAGGTCTTCGTCCGTGGGGTGGAAATGTAACGCCGGCCGGGACGCGGCTCTCGCATCGAGCAAGGTGAAGGCGCAGATTTTTACCCATCTCCTCTATCGCCACTGGGACCACTACACCGGCGAAAAACGCAGCCATCTTTTTCTTGTTTCGGTCGGGATGGGCGTGCTACGCGACCTGACCCCCAACGACCCGCATGACGTTCCGCCCTTTTCGCTCGATGGTGGAGGCTGCGGCTGCGCCTTTGCGCCCGACTCGAAAGAGTTGGCCTTTACCGAGAACATCGACCCGGAGCCGGCCATCAGCGTGAGCGCAAAGATTTTCACCCTCGACCTGACCAACCCCGCGGCCAAGCCTGTAGCGATCAGCACCTCGGCGGGCGGCAACTTCAATCCCGCCTACTCGCCCGACGGCAAGTACATCGCCTGGCGTTCACAGGCGCGGGCCGGTTATGAGAGCGATAAGTTCAGGCTGGTGCTCTACGACCGCGCTGCGAAGACGATTAGGGATTTGCTGCCTAAGTTTGATGGGTGGGTTGACGAATTTGCGTGGGGAATCGATTCGCAATCAATCTTCTACACGAGTGGTTGGGCGGGAAAAGCTCCAGTGTGCTTAGTCGGACTCGACGGTAAGGATGCCTCATTACCGGAAGATGGTGGGGAATTCTCGGATTTGCATCCCATCGCAGGAAAGAATGAGTTGCTGGCGAGCAGGATGGGGATTTCGGCCCCAAGCGAAGTCTATTCCATTAGCTGGAGCATAATACTGGGCGATCTAAAGATTCCCGTCATGCTGCCCTCGGAAGTCCACGAAACTGTGAATCTAAAGGGTGGCATCGAGGGTTTGGTGGGCCCACTCACTCACCTTAACGACGCCCTCCTTTCCCAACTCGACATGCCTGCGATGGAATCCTTCTGGTTCACCGCCAAGGATGAAACCAAGCTGCAAGGCTTTATCATCCGGCCTCCGGGTTTCGATCCCGCCAAGAAATACCCCGTCAAATTTCTCATCCACGGCGGCCCTCAGGGCGCCTGGGGCGAGTCGTGGAGCTACCGCTGGAACGCGGAACTTTTTGCCGCCAACGGCTACGTGGTGGTGATGATCAACCCCCGCGGCTCGACCGGCTACGGGCAGGCCTTTGTCGACGGCGTCAACGGCGACTGGGGCGGCAAGCCTTTTACTGATCTGATGGAGGGCCTCGATTACGCCGAGCAGCACTATCCCTTCATCGACAAGAACCGCGAGTGCGCGCTGGGCGCGAGCTACGGCGGATACATGGCCAACTGGATTCTGGGCCACACCGACCGCTTCAAGTGCATCGTCAGCCACGACGGAATGTTCAATGCCGAATCGGCCTATGGGTCCACGGAAGAGCTATGGTTCAACGAGTGGGAGTTCAAAGGCAAGCCATGGGATTACTATGGCAAGCCCGACTCGGAAAACCCCTTCCGCAAGTGGTCTCCGGCCATGTCGGCCAAGAACTTCAAGACGCCCACGCTCGTCATCCACGGCCAGCTCGACTACCGCCTCGACGTGGCAGAGGGCTTCCAGCTCTTCACCACGTTGCAGCGGCTCAAGGTGCCTAGCAAGATGCTCTACTTTCCCGACGAAGGCCACTGGGTTCTGAAACCGCAAAACTCGCAACTCTGGTATAAGACCGTGAACGACTGGGTAGACCAGTGGACGAAAGCCAGCCACTAGAGCGGTTCTCCAATTCACGCGTCCTCGCGGCAACTGCGAATCGGAGATCCCAACAAACGCCCTCATTCTTCATGGTTCATACTTTAGAGATGCTGCCATGGTGGCAACGAACGGGGATATTGCTGGCTGGGCTGGCAACTGCGGGGTCGGCCGGTTGGGCGCAGACAAACCGCGCGGCGCAGAGCTGGACGCAGACCGCCGCGCATTGGCAAAGCGCAATCGATCAGGCCGCGGGCAAAACTCCCGATGCGCGGGTGCTGGTGCTGGACATCGGCTCGGGACATCTGCTGGCGTCAGCCCACCTGGCCGAAGCAAGCCGCACGCTGGCGACACCCGGCTCAACGCTGAAACCGCTGATCCTCTACTTCGCTCTTGCGTCCAAACGTTGGGACCCGAAGCGCAGGATTGCGTGCAGCCGTCAGATGCATATTGGCAGCCATCAGCTCAACTGTTCCCACCCGGCGGCTGATCCCATGGACGCGGAGCAGGCGCTCACCTGGTCCTGCAACTCCTATTTTGCCGAGTTGGCCGGAACGCTTGCGCCGGAGGAACTGCGCCAGGCCCTCAGCACGCGAGGCCTGTTGGCAGCCACAGGGCTCAGCTCGCAGGAGAACGTGGCCGCCTTTCGCGAGCCGCGCACGCGGGAGCAGGTTCAGCTTGCCGCGTTGGGCGTGGAAGGCATTCGCGTGACGCTGCCGGAGCTCGCGGAGGCGTACCGGTCGCTGGCGATCGAGATGGCGGCGCACCCGGAGGCCAGGGCGGCGGAGGTCGTTCGCGCGGGGTTGACGGCCTCGGCCAGCTTCGGCATGGCGGGCGCGGCATCGCTGGGCGGTGTGCCCGTTGCCGGCAAAACCGGGACAGCCAGCGCGGAGAGCGGCGGCGCAACCCACGGCTGGTTCGTGGGCCTTGCGCCGGCGGAGTCGCCGCGGGTGGTGGTGGCCGTTTACCTGCCCGCGGGGCACGGTTCGGATGCGGCGCAGGTAGCCGCAATTCTGCTGGCGCACTCGCCGCTGAGGAAGCCATGAAGCGGGCCGTGCTGATTGTCTGCCTGGCCGTCTGCTGCGCCG
>JBEKZR010000322.1:0-4431 GCA_049509715.1 Occallatibacter sp.
GCTCCGACCACCGAGTCCCGGCGCTACACCGGGCCTATCCCCATCCACGCCACCACTCAACTACAGGCCATCGCCCAGGCTCCGAACATGATACACAGCCTGATCACCCGCGCCAATTACATCGTGAAAGGCCCTGCCCCGCTTGTGCTGCCGCTACCTCTCACTATCGATGGAGTGCTCCATGCCAAAACCCGTCTCCATCTGGTCACCAACTCGACTGTCAACTCGAAGACTGCGCAAGTAGGCGACAGCATCAGCCTCTTGCTCGACCAGGACGTCAAATTCGGCGATGCCGTCGTAGTTCCCAAGGGAACCCCAGTGGATGCCACCATCACCGAGGCAGATCGCGCCGGAGTCGCTGGCATACCGGGCGACATGGCCTTCGAGGTCCATTCGCTCACTGTGCGGGGAATCCAAATACCACTGAAAGGCGGCGAAACCATCGAGGGAGCAGATCGATACAAATCTAGGATGTTCTTGATCGTTCCAATTGCGGGGCTCGCAAGCCTGGCGATTCACGGCTACGATGCCGAAATCAAGCCCGGCATGACGTTCACCGTCGCCGTGGCCGCGGATACACCCCTTCACCCGTAAACGGTGTGCCGCACGCTTGCAACTTCTCTCTTCTTTCTGTCGTGAGCGTGGGGAACCTCCAAACTCAACCCTCCAGGCACCCACAATGATCACACCGCATCCTTGTGGACGAGATACTCGTCCAGCAGCACGGCAACCAACACCGCGGTGGGGACCGATACCAAGGCCCCCGGAACGCCTTCCAGCGCGAACCCGAGCAGCAGGGCTACCAGAATAGCCAGGCCAGGAAGGTTTACGCTGCTCTTCATAATCCGCGGAGTCAGGTATGAGTTTTCAACCTGTAGATAGACCAGATAAAAGACGGCAATACCCAGCACTCTGCCCCAGGAGTCGATCGCCGCCACCAGCAAGGCCAGCGCGATGCAGATAGCCGCGCCCAGCACGGGAATGATGTTGAGCAATCCGGTCAGCACGCCCAGCGCGTAAGCATAGCGAACGTGCAGGACGAGATAGACGGCCGTGCTGGCAACTCCAAGGATGAGCATAAGGCTGCCCTGGCCAAGCAGCCATTTGCCCATGCGGATCTCTGCCCGCCGCAGGCTCTTGTCAAGCCGGTCGCGGCTTTCTGGCGGGAAAAAGGAAAGGAACCAGCGGTAGGCTTGGTCGCCTTCCAGAATGAAATAAACGGTCAGGATCAGGCCCATGACAATATCGAATAAGTTACCGGCCCAATCCCGGATCGAGAGCAGCAGATAAGTCGCCGTCTGGCCGGCGAAATTCTGAACCCGTAAACTGATCTCGTCCGTATTCAAGTGGTCAGCGAAGGGAATCTTCTTGAACTTCTCCAGAAGGTCGGGCAAGCGGGTTGGCATCTCCCTGCCGAACTCCTGCAAGTCCCGGATCACCGGCGGCAGAGCGAGGAAGCCGAAGGCGGTAAGCGCGGCGGCCACCGCCAGCAGGAGGAAAAGAATGGCTGAGCCCTTGAATGGTTGCCAGCGCCCAATCCGAAGGCTGGAGGTAAACCGCACCACGGGCGTCAGCACCACGGCAAACAGCGCGCTGACATACAGCAGCATCAGCACGTCGCGCAGAACCCACGCCAGGGCGCAAGCCAGGGCAAGGGTGAACGCGAAGACAATGTCGCTGCGAAGAGTGCGCGGGTTTACGGAAGACTGAGTCATGCGCTGATTCCCCTACTTGTCCCCACCCAGAATCGACCCCACAATCCCGCCCAGCAGCGCGCCGCCGGCAGCAGTCCTCACATCTCGCCCTTCTGTCCGTGGCAGGTACTCGCTGATCTGGTGCGCCAGCCGCGAAATCGGCAGCGTCTGCAGCCACACCTGTCCCGGCCCCGTCAGCACCGCCAGAAAAATCCCGTCCCCGCCAAAAATCGCATTTTTTATCCCTGGAACCGTGGTGATCTGGAACCCCACCGACGCCTGGAATGCCCCCACGTGCCCCGGATGCACCAGCAGCGTTTCGCCCGCGGCCAGGTTCTTCATAATCAGTTCGCCGGACAGCTCCAGCCAGGCCGTTCCCTGGCCGCCCACCCTCTGCAGCATGAAGCCGTTGCCGCCAAAGATCCCCGCGCCCAGCGACTGCTGGAAGCCCACCCCGATCGTCACCCCATCGGTGGCGCAGAGAAACCCGTGCCGGTGAACCATGTACTCGGCCCCCTGCCCCAGTTGCACCGGCACAATGTGTCCCGGCACCTTGGTTGCAAACGCCACCTCGCCGGGATACTGGGTTGCCCGGTACTCGGTCATGAAGAGGCTGCCGCCCCCGGCCACCCGCTTCAGCACGCCGAACAGCCCGCCGCCTCCGCCCATCTGCGTATGCGTCGTCATCTGAATCGAAGCCGTCATCCACGACAGCTCCCCGCTCTCTGAAAACACGCTCTCGTTGGGGTCAAGCTGTACTTCAAGCACGGGCATGGTCGTGCCCTGAATCTTGGTTTGCATGGTTAATCTCCTGTCAGCAGACAGTGTACCTGCCCGGAGGCGGAGACAGGCAACTCGAACGAATTTCCTGGCAGGTTCAGGAAATGCGGATCGGGCTGTTTTGGATGGGCGCGATGGGCAGTTCGTGATTTCCCCTTACATCAAGTTATCCACTGGTTCCTGAAAATCAACCAGCGCGGCGCAAGCCACACCCAGGACGGCCCCAGAAACCGGAATAAACCGGCAAATTCTGCCACGAAAACTGTATGATGGACATTAAAGATTTGCGACCAATTGAATTGAACACGGGAAAAATCATGAAGCGACTTGTTGTTTCTGCCGCATGGACCGCGGCTCTCACCCTCGGGTTAGGAGTTCTGGCCGGCTGTGGCGGCTCGTCAACACCTGCCGTAGCTTCCATTTCCAGTTTCGTGGCCAGTCCAGCAAAGATTGCGGCAGGAGAAAGTTCCAGTCTGACTGGAGTATTCACCAACGGCACAGGCGTGATCACTCCGGGCAATCTTGCCGTCACCAGCGGAACACCGGTGAGCGTCAGCCCCGCGACGACCGCCACCTACACGCTCACGGTCACTCCTTCCAGCGGGACGGCGGTCACGGCGACTGCCACGGTAACCGTGAATCCTCCCATTGTGGCGCCGACGGTCACGGTGACGCCCGGTTCCTCCAGCATCACCACCGCCCAGGCTCTGGCGGTGAATGTAACGGTCAGCGGCCCTAGCGGCGAAGCGGCGCCCACCGGCTCGGTCACGCTGACCAGCGGCAGCTACACCTCCGCGGCTGCAACGCTCAGCAGCGGCAGCGCAACGATCAATGTCCCTGCCGGATCGCTGGCAACGGGGAGCGATACGCTGACAGTCACTTATACCCCCGATACGACGAGTTCCCCAATCTACAGCAGCGCTACGGGAACGAATTCGGTCACGGTGACGAAGGCCACGCCGACAGTGACGGTGACGCCGTCTCTATTGAACATTGGCACGACGCAGGCGCTGACGGCGACGGTTGCAGTCAGCGGCCCCAGCGGCGAGGCGACACCTACCGGCTCGGTCACGCTGACCAGCGGAAGCTACGCCTCTACGGCGACAAATCTCAGCGGCGGCAGCGCAACGATCAACATTCCCGGCGGTTCGCTGGCTGCGGGATCGGATGTATTGACGGCCAGCTATACGCCCGACTCGGCCAGCTCCTCGATCTACAACCCGGCCACGGGCGCATCTCCGGCGGTTACGGTTACTGCACCGAGCACGGTAACAGTGAGCCAGCCGAGCACTTCCCTGGCTGTGACCAACCAGATTATTGGCATGAATATGGCCGTCTGGTACGACGTGACCACCTCCGCAATTGTGCCCGCGTTTGGGGACGCCGGCATCAAGGCAGTCCGTTGGCCGGGCGGATCGACTTCCGACGTCTACCACTGGGCGAACAACAGTTATTGCGCCAGCTATGCCAATCCGAATTCCACCTTTTCGAATTTCGTCAACGACCTGGCCGTTCCAGCGGGCCTCGACGTGGCGCTTACGGCGGATTACGGCACGGACGTGGCCTGCACCGGCCCGGGCCAACCGTTCGAGGCTGCGGCATGGGTGGCCAACGCCCTCACCCTCGGCATCACCGTCAGTCACATGACGGTGGGCAACGAGGAATACGGGACCTGGGAGACCGACCTCCATACCGCGCCGCACGATCCTACCACCTATGCCGACGCGGTCGCGGGAACCAGCGGCTACTATGACCTGATCAAAGCGGCCTCCCCGAGCACGCTGGTGGGTGTCGTCGTCGAGCCGGACTATGCTCCGTGGGATGAGGATGTGATGTCCGGCGCCAAGGGCTCCTATGATTTCGTGGAATACCACTACTATCCGGAGACGCCGGGCGAGGAAAATGACACCTTCCTGGTGAATTCGGCGGCGCAGGATTTGACCACGAACATTAAAAC
>JBEKZR010000323.1:0-4422 GCA_049509715.1 Occallatibacter sp.
GGGTGACCGTGGGCGTGCACGATCTCCGCACCTTTACCCACGACCGGCACCGCACCGTCGACGACCGCCCTTTCGGCGGCGGCGAGGGCATGGTTCTGAAGCCCGAGCCGTTGGCCGAGGCGCTGGCCTCGCTCGGCATCGAGCCCAAAGCAGCGCGGCAGCCGGCGGAAGATGACCCTCCCCGCACCCGCGTGATTTTGCTGTCCGCACAGGGCCGCCCGTTTACCCAGGCCGTAGCCCGCGAGCTGGCCGCTCTCGACCGCTTGGTCCTGCTCTGCGGCCGCTATGAGGGCGTGGACGAGCGCATCAACCAGCTCTACTGCGACATGGAGCTATCGATCGGCGACTACGTGCTCAGCGGGGGCGAACTGGCCGCCGCAGTGGTGATGGATGCGGCCATGCGCCTCATTCCCGGCGTCTTAGGCAATGATGCCTCAGGCGAGTTCGAGAGCTTTGGCGTGGCCGACGCCGAAATCACAACGGACTTGGAAGGCGTGCCCCGATCACAGCACGGCTCCGGCGGCCTGCTCGACTACCCCCACTACACGCGGCCCGCTGAGTTTGGCGGCCTGCGCGCGCCCGAGGTGCTCCTGAATGGCGACCACCAGCATATTCGCCGCTGGCGCCGCGAGCAGCAGTTGCGCAAGACACTGGCTAACCGGCCGGATCTGCTGGAGCGGGCCGCCCTGAGCCAAGAGGACTTGAAGCTGCTGGAATCAATCCGGCAGGAAAACAGCTAGAGTATTTTGACGGATAGTCTAAGGTCCCGGGACAGACCCCGCCGCGCCATCGCTCCGAGGAGTTCCGCGAATTCCTCGACCTCTTGTATCCGCCCGCCGGTCATCGCTTCCTTATTCGATGTGGGATTCGCCGGCCTTCCAGCCGTGGTTCACGCCCATGTACCATTTGGGCATGGCGTTGGTTGAGGTCAACTCGGTTTGGAAGAGCTATCCGAGACGGGTGGGGCTGCGGACGGAAGTGCGGACCGTTGTGGAGGATGTGTCGCTTTCCGTCGAGAGCGGAGAAACGCTGGGACTGGTGGGCGAATCGGGCTCGGGCAAGACCACGCTGGCGCGGATGATTCTGGGACTGGTGGCGCCAAGCCAGGGCAATGCGCGCGTGGACGGCATCGACGTAGCGCAGGCTTCACGGGAGCAGTTGCACCGCCTGCGGCGGCAGATGCAGCCTGTTTTTCAGGACCCCTACGCCGCCCTGAATCCGCGCATGAACGTGCTGCAGATCGTGACCGAGCCGCTGATAATCCATCAACACGAGGCTGGGATCAAGACGGATCGCGCCAGCTTGCGCGCCAAGGCCGTCGAGCTGCTGGGCGAGGTGGGGCTCGATGAGCCGGCGCTGGGACGGCATCCGCACGAGTTCTCCGGCGGTCAGCGGCAGCGCATCAACATTGCCCGCGCACTGGCGCTACGGCCGAAGCTGCTGATTCTGGATGAGCCGGTTTCGTCGCTGGATGTGAGTGTGGGAGCGCAGATTGTGAACCTGCTGCGGCGTTTGCAGCGCGAGCACGGGCTGACCTACCTGTTCATCTCGCACTCCATGCCGCTGGTGCGCTACTTGAGCACGCGGATTGCGGTGATGGAGCGCGGGCGACTGGTGGAGACCGGCGAGGCAGTAGCGCTGTGCGCCAATCCCAGGGAGGAGTACACACGCCAACTGATCGCGGCCACGCCGGAACTGCCCACCACGGCGGACAGGCCTGCCGGCGCGGCCTGATCGACCCGAGAGAAAGCTGGCCCTACTTGGGTTGCGGCGGGGCCGGCGTTGCCGGAGCCGCTGGCTGCGCTGGGGTTGCGGGAGCCGCTGGCGCTGCCGGAGCAGCCGCATTGGGCGCCGCGCCTGGGGCTGGCGGCGTTGCCGGAGCAGTAGGCGCTCCAGGCTGAGCCGGGGCTGGCGGCGCTCCCGGAGTTCCGGGCCTCGGCGGCATGGGCCGTCCGCCGGGCATCATGCCGGGATGCGCTTGCTGTGCGGGCATATCGGTCACGTCCACAAGTTCCACGTCGAAGATCAGGTCGGATTTCGAGGGAATTCCCGGATGGCCAGGACCACGCTCTGGAATGTTGCGCGTTCCGTAGCCCATTTGCCAGGGGATAAACAGGCGCCGCTTGCCGCCGACCTTCATGCCGACAAAGCCCTGGTCAAAGCCCGGAATCGCGCCACCCATGCCCTGAGCAAATGGCATGGGCTGCGGATCGCCCAGTTTGGGTTTGCCGTCGTCGCCCAGCACCGGCTTGCCGTCCTTGTCCTTTAGCGGCTGTCCGGGGTGGTCGTAAGAAGAGTCGAACTTGACGCCGTCCGCGGCCCGGTAGCCGGTGTAGTGGACCTTGTACAACTTGTTGGGCTCGGCCACGGCGCCGGCGCCGATCTTGATCTCCTGGTAGCGCAGAGCAACGGTGAAGACCGGCTTCTGAATTCCCTTGTACTGAGGAATACTGGCGGGGGCCTTGATGACCGCCGCGATTGTCGGGGACGTTGCAACTGTTGCTGTGGTTGCCGGGGCAGCGGGTTTCGAGGCAGTGGCGGGGGCAGCCGGCTTGGCGGTCGCAGCTGGCTTGGCGGTCGCAGCTGGCTTGGCGGCCGGAGTGGCCGGCTTGGCGGCAGGGGAAGCGGGGGCAGCAGGCGTAATGGGGGTTTGGGCGCTTGCGACCACGGTGCAAGCCGCCAACAACAGAATCAGAGACCTGTATTTCATGGCGTATTTCATCTCCCAAAGGTTCTTGACGGGAGTGTATCAGGTGCTCCCGCAGTTGAGCACCCCGCCAGCAGCCCTGCCAGCAGGGCGATTCGGGGAGCAAGGTGCTCGACCATGATGGATTCGTGGCGGGCGTGCGCGCCCTCGCCCACGGCGCCCATGCCGTCGAGGGTGGGAATGCCGAGCGCCGCGGTGAAGTTGCCGTCGGAGGCGCCGCCGGTGGAGGCTTCGCCGAGCGCGAAGCCCAGTTCCGCAGCCAGCTCCCTGGCCTGGCGGTAGAGGCGGACGGTGGAGCGGGAGCGCGCCATGGGCGGCCGGTTGATTTGGCCGGCGACGGCTAGAGTGCAGCTTTTGTCTACCGGCTTGAGCGCGGCAAATTTGCGCTCGATGCGTGGGCCGTCGTCCTTGCGGGCAATGCGCACGTCCACCTCCGCCCAGGCCGCAGCGGGAATCACATTGCTCTTGGTCCCGCCGCCGATCACGCCCACGTTGACCGTAAGGCCGCGCTTGAGATCGGTCCAGCCGCTCACCGTCTCCACCACGCGCGCCAACTCGCGAATTGCATTCGCCCCTTTTTCGAAGTCCGCCCCTGCGTGAGCCGCCACTCCGGTGACGTCGATGCGCCAGTTGCCGGTTCCCTTGCGCGCGGTTTTGTAAGCCAGCCCCTGCGCCGGTTCCAGCACATAAACGGCGGCGCACCCGGCCGCCAGCCGCTCGATGATGGGCCGCGAGACCGGACTGCCCACCTCCTCGTCGCCGGTCAGGAGCAGCATGATTTCACGTTCCAATATACCCGCCTCAGAAAGCATTTCGATGGCGGTAAAGGCCATGGCCACGCCGGCCTTCATATCCAGCGCGCCGGGACCCCACAACCGGCCCTGTCCCAGGCGGCAGGGCATGGTCTTGAGCGTGCCAAGCGGCCAAACCGTATCCAGGTGGCCAAGCAGGAGGGTCGGCTTCGCTGCTTTGGTTTTGGGCCCGAAGCGCGCCTCGAGCACATCGCCAAATCCAAGCTGGCGGTGCAATTTCACGCGGCCGCCCAAGCCCTTGGCGTGCGCGGCAGCCAGTGCTATGCAGGCATCCACGGCGACCTTGCTGTCCGAAGGCGACTCGACACGCACCAGTTGCCGGATGAGGTCGAGCAGCGCAGGCTGCTTGCGCCGGGCTCCGGCCAGCAGGGCGCGCATGGGGATGGGGGGATTTGGGACGGTGGGCATCCGTGAACCTTTCAGGGGATCATTGCAGCGACGAATCCAGAGACTCTCTGATTCTACGACGGTGAAAAGTACGCCTTCACCCCCGATTTTTGACCGTGGAGGTGGTTGGGGAAGTGCAGAGTGTGGCTAAAATGCCACAGGACAGGTCTGTTAATTTACGTCTAGTCTAACGATTGCGCCCGGTTTCACAGTTGGAGAGCGAATGTTGGCTAGTCCGGCCCACCTGGAACAGACCATTGCCGCGCCCCTGGAGTTTACGGGCATAGGGCTCCACTCCGGCGCCCCGGTGACGATGCGCCTGCTGCCCGCTCCGGCAGGATCGGGCATCGTCTTCCGCCGCACCGACCTGGACAATTTTGAGATTCCCGCCATCGGCCGCTACGTGGCCAAGGTCAGCTACGCCACCAGCTTGATGCGCCAAGGCGTGCTGATTTCCACCACGGAACACCTGCTCTCCGCGCTCATCGGCATGGGCGTGGACAACATGATCGTGGA
>JBEKZR010000324.1:0-4365 GCA_049509715.1 Occallatibacter sp.
ACACGGGGGCAGGATCTGGCGCAGGCGGGGCAGGCAGGCCTCATCGAATAACGGGCAGCACTCGTGGGGAGGGCCGGGGAGGAGCAGGATGAGCTTGCGGTAACCGGCGAAGATGATGTCGAGCCACTGGCCGGGGGCGCTGCCCTGGGGGTTGGGCAGGACGGTGGCGCCTTCGAGTACATCGGCCTGCTTGAGGTTGTTGTCGGAGATGGTGATGCGCATGGTTGCGGCGCGGGCGTGGAGCGCGGCGATGAGCGTGGCTTCGCGGCGGAGGGTGAGCGAGAGGGCTTCAGCGACGGCTTCGCGGGTGAGGTCGTCTTCCGTGGGGCCGAGGCCGCCCATGAGGACGAGGATGTCAATGCGGCCGAGGGCAGAGCGGATGGCGCTGACGAGGTCTTTGCGGCGGTCGCCGACGATGGTCTTGAAAGTGACGGTGACGCCGATTTCGTTGAGTTTTTCAGTGAGATAGAGGGAGTTGGTGTCCTGGCGGAAGGGGGTGAGCATCTCGGAGCCGACGGCGATGATTTCGGATTTCATAAATACAGCCTCTAGCTCCTAGCTTCTAGCTGCTAGCTTGGGAATTGCGGGTGCGAACGAATTCGCATTTTTTCGCAATTGCTCGAACTCCCACGAAACAGGCTAGGAGCTAAGAGCTAGCAGCTAAAACAGATTCAGTCCTTCGACTCCCAAGTCCACATCATAAACGGCGTCGCTGGTGGCGAGAATGGTGGTTCCGAGTGGGGAAAAGGCGACGCCGACAAGGTTAGCGCCGGCCAGCACGAGGGATGCGTCGCCACCGGGGGTGATGCGGACCAGGCCGCGGCGGCCGTGGAGGCAGGCGGCGAGGTAGATGTCGCCTTCTTTGGAGAGCGCGAGACCCTGGGGACGGCCGAGGCCGCGGTAACAGGCGCGCGTGTCACCGTTGGGTTCGATGGCCCAGATGGCGTCGTTGGAGGAGAGCGTGGGGGCGGTGACGAAGAGCGTGCCGGCGGCGTTGACGGCAAGGTGATAAGCGGCGGGGCTGGGTTCGAGGGTAGCGTAGACAAAAATGTGGGACTGGGCGTCGATTTTGAAGATGGTTCCGCTGCGGTCGCCGACGAAGAGGTTGCCCTGGGCGTCAAAGACGGCGCCGGTGGCTACGCCCATGCCCTGGGCATAGACGGTGGGCTCGCCCGCGTCGTCGATGCGGTAGACGGCGCCCTCTGCGCGGGAGGTGACGAAGAGGTCGCCCTCGGGATTGAAGGCCAGACCGGTGGCGTTGAGGATGCCGGTGGCGAAGGGGGTGCCGCGGCCGTCGGGGCTGACGCGAACGACCGACACGGGGGTCTGTTTGCCGCGGGAGCCGGAGATTGTGGCGTAGATCATGCCGGAGCGGCTGACGGCGGGGCTGGTGACGGGATGCAGGCCATCTGAAAGCTGGTGGGCTACGCGCACGGGCACGGCATTGCTGACGCCGGAGGGGCTGCGGACTTCAACCGGGCCGGTGGAGACCTGCTCGGGGACGCGGAAGGCCAGGCGGGTGGGGCGGCTCATGAGGATGTGGGCGGGCTGGCCCGCGACCAGTACGGCGGGCGGATCGGAAGCGAAGGGGCCGAGATGAGCGCCGATCAGTTCGACTTCGCCGAGGGGCAGCGCGGCGGCGGGCACGATCAAGTCGATGCGGGGATCGGGGCGGGTTGCGGCGGCGGATGGGGCGCGTGAGCTGAACATGTGAGCAGACCCTCTAGATCCAGATGCGCAGGAACGAGGCTACACCCAAAGCATACAGCCCAGCCGCCACATCATCGAAGACGATGCCCCAGCCTTCGGGGAGGTTTTCAAGCTGGCGGGCTGGAAAAGGCTTGGTGATGTCGAAGAGGCGGAAGAGGATGAGAGCGATGAGGGCATGGCGCCAGTCGGCGGGGCTGAAGAGCAGGGCGATCCACTGGCCGGCGACCTCGTCGATGACGACGAATTGCGGGTCGTGGCGGCCGGATTCGCGGGCGACGACGGTGGCGGCGGGGACGCCGAGGACGAGGGTGAGGGCGATGCCGGCGAGGAGGGTGATGAGCAGGGAGTGCGGGGCGGGGTGGAGCAGTTTGGCGTAGGCGGCCCAGAGAAGCACGGCGGCTACCGAGCCCCACGTGCCGGGGCCGGGCTTGCCGAAGCCCGCGCCAAAAAAGGTGGCGACGGCCCACCAGCACTTCGTGCGGTTCTCGTTTTGGAGGGGAGTGTTGCGGGGGCGGTCGCTATTCGTCATGGGAGTCTCCGCTGCGGCCACTAAGGAGGCCGCTCAGGTCTTCGAGGACTTCGGGGTCGAGGACGGGAGAGCTGATCTTGTAAACGCCCATGGCCCACTTGCCGAGGTCGATCTTGCGGCAGCGGTCGGAGCAGAAGGGGAAGTCCTCGTCGTTGAAGCGGACCAACATGCCGCAGGTGGGGCAACGAAGAAGCTTGGCGGACTTTTTCTTGGCGGCCATCGGACTATTCATTTTACAGCGGGCCGATTCACATCGGGCCGGAGAGGATGCGGGCCACAACGTCGTACTTGTGGGCTTCGGTGATTTGGGCGCGGTAGAAGCGGCCCGGTTCCAGGGCAGCTAACTCGCCAAAGTCGTTGATGTAGACTTTGCCGTCGATCTCGGGGGCGTGAAACTGGGTTCGGCCCTCCCACAGGAGCGGAGTCTCTTCACTTTCGCCTTCGGCAAGCAGGACCAACTCGCGGCCCACCCACTGCTGCTTGGCGCACCTGGAGATGGACTGCTGGAGTTTCATCAGGCGGCGCTTGCGGGACTCGATGGTGCGTTTGGGAACTTTCTGGTCGAGCGAGAATGCGCCGGAGCCTTCTTCATCCGAATAACTGAAGACGCCGAGCCAGTCGAAGTTGGCTTCTTTGATGAACTCCTGCAAAAGTTCAAAGTCGCGGAGCGACTCGCCGGGGAAGCCGGCGATGAAGGAGGTGCGGAGGGCGATTCCGGGGACAGTTGCGCGGACCTTCTCCAAAGTTTTGAGAAAAATCTCCGCGCCGCCGCCGCGCTTCATGCGCTTGAGGACGGCGGGCGAGGCGTGCTGGAGGGGGACGTCGAGGTATTTGCAGATGTTGCCGTGGCGGGCGATGGTGTCGAGGAGGCGGCCTGTGATGTGATTGGGGTAGGCGTAGAGGAAACGGAGCCAGCGCAGGTTGGGGATTTGCGCGAGTTTGTCGAGCAAGAGGGCCAGGCCGTCCTTGAGGCCCAGGTCTTCGCCGTAGCAGGTGGTGTCCTGGCCGATGAGAGTGATCTCCTGGACGCCGCGGGCGACGAGCTGCTGGGTTTCGGCGACGACCGACTCGAAACGGCGGGAGCGGAACTTGCCGCGGAGATTGGGAATAACGCAGAAGCTGCACGGATGGTCGCAGCCCTCGGCGATCTTGATGTAGGCCGAGGATTTGGGTGTGGTGAGGACCCGTGGGGTCTTTTCATCATAGATATACGTGGGTAGGGAATGAGCCGCGCCCTGCCAGCCGTTGCGGCGGAAGCGGGAACTGACCGTTCGGGCGTTCTCATCCCCACGACCAAAAGTAGTCGTGGGGGGACCGGGCGCATGGGTTGCGGCGCGGGATTCCTGGCCGGGATGGATTTCGGCGGCGTGATTGCCGCTGAGAATGTTGAAGAGGGACGGTGCCGCTTCCGGGGCGGTGAGTCCGGCTGCTTCGAGGATGGATTCCAGTTCGCCGACGCCGACCACGGCGTCGACTTCGGGGATGTTTTTGCGGATTTCGTCGCGATAGCGCTCGACCAGGCAGCCGGCGACGATGAGCTTCTTAGCCGTTCCGGCCAACTTGTGGCGGGCCATTTCGAGAATGGTGTCGACGGACTCCTGCTTGGCGGCGTCAATGAAGCTGCAGGTGTTGACGACGAGAATTTCGGCTTCTTCAGGATGGGCAGTCAGCCGCGCGCCGGCGCGGTCGAGCAGGCCCATCATCACCTCGGAATCGACGAGGTTTTTTGGGCAGCCCAACGAAATAAAGCCCACGGAAGGGGCCGTGGGTGGGGATGGTTTGGTCACAGTTCCATTGTAGCTGGAAGTGCGCCGCGACAGCTTCGATTCCGGGCGAGCGTCAGTTCGCTGCCGAGTACGTGACGGTCACTTCTTGCTTTTGACCTTGAGGGGCAAGCCGGCAGTGGTGAGAAGCCCCCTGGCGTCATAAGCAAACTGGCCGCGCGGTTCCAGCTCCAGATACTTCTGGTAAGCCTCGGCGCAGCCGGGCGGAAGAATCATCTTATGCGTCTGGGGATCGACGGTGGCTTTGGGAACCAGCGCCTGCCCCTTGAAGTAGTAAAGGATGGCGCGGCCGGGATCGACAGTAATCGCCTTCTCGACCGCCCGCAACTGGGCATCTGTATT
>JBEKZR010000325.1:0-4362 GCA_049509715.1 Occallatibacter sp.
GGAGTGTTGGCGACGGCTGGCGGCGGCGGCAGAGGTATACCCGGCAGAGTGTTGGCGACGGCTGGCGGCGGCGGCAGAGGAATACCCGGCAGAGTATTGGCGACGGCTGGCGGCGGCGGCAGAGGTATACCCGGCAGAGTATTGGCGACGGCCAGAACTGTGGGGTTTGTTGGCGACAATGGCGCCAGAGCCGGGTTGGCCAAGGCAACACCAGTGCTGGTGAAAAAAACAGCGGCGAGGACGGCATAACGCAATTTCGATACTGAAGTGATCATAGACATAGGGCTCCTTTGGATACGCCTTTGTACCAGAGGGTAACCCCAAAGCGGTGGTTTGGCTACAACAAAAGTAACTATTTCGTCAATTATCGACAAATTGGAGGCTTCCGGCTTGTTGATCCCTGGGGCGGGTTTGAGAGGCCAGGTTGCGCTTCTCGATTAGCGGAGGCGGGAAGCGAATGCACAAACGGTCGTTTGTGGCCTTTGGGCTATCTGTTATCAAGAGCGCAATACCGTTCCATGAGGACGAAACATTGATTCCCGAGTTGCGCGCCCAGTTCAACAAGGGCTTTCCTAGGCCGAGATTCGCAGCCTGTACCTACGCCCGGATGGCGCAGCCTGACCCCGGCTCTGTCGCTGGTGCGCCTGGGAGGGGGCATGATGACGGGCGTGGACCACAACAAAATCAGGAGTGGGTGGACGCCTCGGCGGCGTTTTTCCCTGCCGGGGGGCTGGTGACCATATAGTCCTGGGAACCGTGGCGTTGCAGCGATCCGTACAAGTCAATTGATGTGAACATCTTGCGGGTGTATGAGAAAGCGATTGCGTCCGCTGCTCCAGACTTGAGCATCGGGACAGTGGACAGCAGGTTACCTTCCCGGAAACTTTGGTGCCGTGGGGCGAATTGGGAAAGTTCGTTAGAGTGTTCTATGGGACACTAAAATGGCCCATGGGACCTCTTGGGTCCGGGATGCAGCCTATGAATGCTACGAAACAAGGGTTACCGCTTCTGTCTGTTCTCCCTGAGCCGGCCATCTCACAGCAGGAGGTGCGTTGCGCGGTTCGCTTTCCCCTTTCGCTTCCCGTGTTGCTGACCATCGGCGAAGAGGAGTTTGCCGCCCACACCCGGGACGTCTCCGCCAGCGGCGTGGTCTTTGAGCTGGATCGACATTTGAAGGTGGGGCAGGAGATCCATTTTTCCCTGCGCATGCCCGGCGCGGTGCTGGGTACCCCAAAAGATGTATTGGTTCATTGTCTGGGGCGTGTGGTACGCTGCTCCATAAGCCAAACTCAGTATCTGGCTGCGGCCACGATCGACGAGTATCGATTTACGGAGCAATGATGGCCCGGGTTGGCCTAGCAGCAGCGAATTATGGATTTCATGGACGACTCCCCCGATGGTGAGACACTTGACGCACCGGTCAAGCCGGGGGCGGTTCGCATTATTCTTGCGGATTCCCAGGCCATTTACCGGGTTGGCATTCGCAAAGTCTTCGCCCTAGAAGACGATTTACGAGTCGTGGCCCAAGCCGATTCCATTGAGAATCTGCGGGCGGCCATTGAGCGCTTTCCCACGGACATTGTTCTTTTGGAAGGGAGTTTGCTGGCCGGCACGGCCAACGTCATTCCCGATCTGTTGCGAATTGCCCCCGAAGTGAAGCTCATTGTCCAGGCGGTGGCGGCAGATGAAAACCACACGGTGGAGCTTTACCGCCGCGGCGTCCGCGGGATCATCTCCCGGGCGATCTCGCCCGATCTGCTGGTTAGGTGCGTGCGCAGAATCGCCGCTGGCGAAACCTGGATCGACAATCAATCAGTGAACTGGGTGATTGAAGCCTATCGCGCCCAAGCTAGCGCGCTGGTAAGCCCGCGCACGCAGCCCCGGCTCTCGCCCAAGGAGATGTCCATCATCACCTGCATTACCCAGGGCAAGCGCAACAAGGAGATTGCCTTCCAGTTGGGAACCACGGAACAGGTGATCAAGAACTATCTGCGGAAGATCTATGACAAGCTGGGAGTCAGCGACCGGCTTGAACTGGCTCTCTATTGCCTGCACAACAAGATTATTCAGACGGATGCGGACGAAGAACTGGTGGCTCAGAGGGTGATAGGCCAGTAGCAGGACAGCGATTTTCCGCCCCAGCGTCGGAGACCTGTCCCTCCACCCCGAGTGGGTGGGGATCACGGTTTACCACCCCAGCACAAAGACCTATCGCTGGGTACCCCGGGTTCCGCTGCAATTGACAGGCGTCCGGGGGTCCTCGATGGGCTTGCGGGCAAGCTCCAGCAACCGGATGAGCTCAATCAATTCCGCGCCGTTCAGGCTCCCCAACAGTTCTTGTGGGAGCTGCTGGATGACCGGATCCATCTCGTTCAACAATTCAAGCCCGGCCGCTGAGATCTGCGTCCAGACCACACGGCGGTCCTGCCTGTTGCGCTGCTGCCGGATAAGTTTGAGTGCCTTGAGCCGCGCCAGCAGTCGCGTAATGTCCGGCTCGACAGTGATCATCCGGCTGCCGATCGCGGAACAGGTAAGCCCCTGGGGCTGCGCGCCGCGTAGAATGCGGAGCACGTTGTACTGCGTGGAGGTCACGCCCCAGTCGCGGGTCTTCAAGTGAAAGGCGCGGTTGAGGCAGTCGGAGGCGCGCAACAGGTTGAGGAACGCCTCTTCTTCCACGCTTGAAAAAGGGTGCTCCCGCACGATATCGAGTTTCAGGCCCGCCATCAGTACTTCTCCCACGCGGTTGCGAACTACGAAGAGCGTGCTGGTTGAAGGGCGCAGCCAAGCGATTGCCTTTCAACCAGCAACTATTCCGTGGCCGCGCTCTTCGCGCCTACTGCTTGACGACTTCCAACTCGATGTCCAGCTTCACCTCGTCGCCCACCATGGCTGCCGGGAACTTGGCTCCAATGCCGAAGTCTGTTCGCTTGATGGTGGTGGTGGCCGAAAAGCCGGCGTGCGGCTTATGGTCCATCCCCGGAACAGGTCCCGTGGGGCCTTCCGCTTCAAGAACCACCGGCTTGGTGACGCCGTGCAGGGTCAAGCTGCCGGCGATCGTAAGCTTGTTGCCGTTCTTCGCCACGCTGGTGCTGGTAAAGGTCGCGGTGGGGAAGTTAGCGATGTCGAAGAAATCCGGGCTCTTGAGATGAGTATTTCGTTGGTCCACGCCGGTGTCCACGGTGTCGGCGCCGATGGTAGCCGTTACTGAGGACTTGGTCACGTCGGCCTCATTGTACAAGATGGTGGCGGCCACTTTGCCGAAGCGGCCATGCACGTTGGAGATGCTCATATGGGTGATGCTGAAGTCGACCTCGCTGTGCGCCGGATCGGAGGTCCAGGTGGAGGTTTGCGCCAGGGCCAGGGGAGCCGCGAGCGCCAAAATGCCAGTAACGAATACCAAACGCTTCATAGGTCAATTTCCTTTCGATGCCGGGCTGTTAGCCGTTTTTCTGGCAGTTTCACAGGTTGTTTTGCCTCGCCGGAAGGTCGTCGCTCCCTGCTGATCGCGCCCATGTAACCTTTCTGGCCTCACATTACCCATCTGTGAAAATGCTGTTGGGTTGGGGAAGAGAGGAACACTCTCGCCGGATGCGCGCGGGGACGGGGAAAACCTGCTTCGTTCCGCGTTAAATCTTCTGATGCAATTTGGATGCCGGGGGTCATCTATTTGTTGCAACAAATATTTTCTGGTGGCGGCTTTTTGAGCAGCCACGAGCGAATACGCTCCCGCTTTCACAGGCGATGCGTTTTAGCGCACCCATGAAGTGTGGAGTTCGAGTCATGGCGAATCTCGACTGGTCTCAATGCGGCCGTGGAAAGCGTTGCCGGCCGTGCGCCCTACCGCTGAAACAAGCCAACCAGCTCGCCGCGCGCCAGGATGTGTCCCTGCATTGCAGCTTCGACTTGCGCTCGCGTCGCGCCCACGGGCAGATTCAACTTTGCATCCAGCGCATAGAGCATGAAGACATAGTGGTGCGGCGCGTGACCCGGAGGACAGGGGCCTCCATAGCCGATGTTGCCGAAATCGTTGCGGCCCTGGCGGGAGCCGTCCGCAAGCTGGCCCTGCGTCGGCAGACCCTCGGGTAGCGCCCGCGTTCCGGCGGGCAGATCGTAGAGCACCCAATGCACGAAGGTCCGGCCGGGCGCGTCCGGGTCGGTGACGATCAGCGCTAAACTCGCCGTGCCCGCCGGAGCCGCGCTCCAGGTCAGTTGCGGAGAGAGTCCCGCTCCGCTGCACGTATACTTCGCCGGAATCTGGTTTTGGAAGCTGGTGCTGGTTAGTTTCATCGTCTGCCCCCTCGCTATAGAGTCGCGGCACCCCGGCAGCGCTGCAACCGCGAACAGAAGCCCTGCCGCGACGCC
>JBEKZR010000326.1:0-4334 GCA_049509715.1 Occallatibacter sp.
AAGCCAGATTGCCGCCCCTACCCGGACAGCCCGGCGCAACTTCCTGAGCGCGTTTCTCCTCTTCGCGACGGGGATGGCTGTGCTCTGTCTCATGCAGCTTTTTACATCTGGGGGCCGCGTCCTGTGGATATTCCCGACCGGATATCCGGACGTCTACGCAACGTTCCAGTACTACAACAACTACGCGCAGTTTGTGGAGCTGGCCCTGCCGATCGCCCTCTGGCGGGCCCTGCGCGAAGGCTGGCGATCCTGGTGGTATGCGCTTGCCGGCGGCATTCTCTATGCGTCTGTGATCGGCTCGGCTTCGCGCGCAGGCACGGCGCTCTGCACGGCGGAACTGCTGGCCATGGTGGCGATTGGGCTGGTGAGATTGCGGGATCCGGAGACCGGCCTGCCGACGCGCTCAACGACGGCAATGCTGGTGGTGGTTCCCGTCCTTGCGGCGGCATTCACTCTTGCTGTTGGATGGGAGCGGGTCTGGCTGCGTTTTCATGATAATGACCCATATCTGGTACGCCGGGAGTTCATTGTGGCTGCTGCGGACATGGCTAAGCAGCGGCCGCTGACCGGCTATGGCCTAGGGACCTACCCGGAGGTCTACCAGCGATATGCAATCAAGGATTTTCCGTTTTACGCCAACCATGCCCACAACGACTGGGCGGAGTTTGCCGCCGACGGTGGAGTCCCATTTCTGCTGTTGGTGTTGATCCCTTTTGCCGCTGCTGTTCCCGCGGCTGTTCGGAATCCCTGGGGGTTGGGGCTGATCGTGATCATGCTGCATGCGTGTGTGGATTACCCATTTCCGCGCCCCGCAGTCTCGGGCTGGCTCTTCGCCATGCTCGCACTTCTCTATATGGCGCGAATGCCGGACGGGACAACCCACCGCAAAGCTCAGCCGGCCATTTCAGAGGACGCATCCAGCCAGGGAACCGCTTAAGCAGTGAAACAGCGATCCGGCTGCCCCTGTTCAGACGAGGTGGCTCCAAGGATCAAGCAGGCTGTGCAAGGCAACACAGCGGGAGAACTGATTGCCCCGGAATCCCGCGGAGGGCTTGGCTCACTCGTGAGATAACGCAGGAAGTACCAGAAAATGACGAACGCCACGACGAAGATTAAGATCACAATCAACCGGCGGACCAGGCGATTCTTCCTTCGAGTACTCATGAGCTTTGTGGGCCGGTGAGTTTGTTTTGATTGAACCGCCCGCTCCGGGCCCGATTCAGAGGAAACCAAAGCAAAGAAACGCAGCCTGCACTTGCGGCAACGAAACGCCTCCCGCCCGCGAACCCGCTGGAACACATCGCTCCAGCGAGTGCTCCTCGACACGCGAATTTCGGAACTGCCGCATTCTGGACAAGTCATGACTGGGGACGAGCCTGGATTTGAGTTGATCGTACCACGAGCGTACCCGAAATTCGAGGCGTCCCGAGAGCCCGCCGGTACGCGAGACGTAGCCGGAGAAGCGGAGTGCCAGGCGGAATAGAGAACGCCAGCACCGAGTGCTGCAATTCGTCGCTTGAGAGATCGGTTGAGTCCGCGAGGACTGCGTTCGATTTCGCATCGATGATCTGCCACCGGATTCCTGTGGCCGGGGGGATGTCGGAGGTGCGGTAGGCGTAGGCCATTGTGTAGTTGCCGGGCGTCAGCGCCACAGCCTGTTCAGCGACGGTGCAGTCTTCCGGTTGGCTCCCGGTGAATTCCGTTTCCAGGCCTGAAGGCCCCGGCCAGGAATGAAGGCCGGGATACTCCGGAAGGGACCAGTCGAAACTGACGGGCAGCGGCTCCCGCGCGAAGCCGGCGTTGTTGGGCACAGTGGTGTCGGCAACCACCCAGTGCTGCTCGATCAGCAAATGCCACAACGCATTGGCTTCAGCGGCATCGTTGACGGCAACCAACCGGTTGACAACAGAGAACAGCAGCGGACGATCCGTTTCCGGTTCGCCGTTGCGGACCAGGCGCGGAACTACGTCGGCAACGGCAAGTAGCTGATCCTTCGCAAGCAGAAAACCCAGGTACTGGCGGATCAGTTCGGGCTTCTCGTTAAGAATTGCCCCCGTAATTCTTTCCGGATCGGGCGACGCGCGCCAGCACAGCTCAAAGAGCGGCCCAATATCGTCGGCTGGCATTTCGGCAGCGCTGCGGGCCCAGGCCCAAAATGCCGGTATGTTGTCCCGGCGAAAATAGTAGTTGGCAAGGCTCCAGCGGGGCAGATACGTGTGGTCCACCTCATAGGCGTCGAGCAGGAGCTTCTCGGCATGGCCAAAGTCTCCCTCGGCCTCGTATTGCAAACCCAGCTCGATATCCGCCTGCGCGTTGTAACGGTCGAGGCGCAGCGAAGTGGCCAACAATTCCCGGGCATGCCCGCGATCGAACTGTGCCAGGCGCATGTAGTACTCCCAATTGTCGGGCGCCAGACGAATCGCCGAGCGAACCGATTCCTCGGTGTCCTTCTGGAACAGGTAGTCCGCACAAGCGAACTCCCACGAGCACCAGATTCCGAAGCAGCACGCTCCCGCGATGATGATTCGCAGTGCGACCCCAACCCAGCGGAGAAGAAGAGGCATCCTGGTCAACCTGAAAGCATAGCACCTGAGGTAATGCTGTCAAACAAAGTTCAGGGTACAATACCGCAGTGCCGTTTAGATTTTCAAACGGGTTTTTGCGATCAGCCCGTCTGAAGATGCCAAAGGGTCTGCGAGAGTCGGGACTTCACGTCAAATGCAACAAGAAAAAGCCTTTACAGTCCGGATTGCATCCTCATCACCTGTGGCCGGGATCTCAGCCGTAAGACATATGTATTACGTTAATGATTACGTTAATAATTGATTTCAGAGAAGAACGGGCTTGCGCACGGCGCGATTCTGGCGTATAAAAATATTTGTCAGTCCCCCTATGAATGAAGGGCGCCGTGTCGGCATTGAGCGGTGTGGAGGCAAAAAATGTTTAGGAAACTGCAAGCTGTGGCGGCTCTGATGTGCATGTTGTCTTATGCAGCAGCCGGGACGGTTTCGATTGGTACTGCCAGCGCACGTGGAGACATGCGCGTGGACAGCTATATGGTCAAGGGCAACGCCACGCTCTTCGATGGATCGGTGGTTGAAACCGGGCAGGCTACCGCGGATCTGCGCCTTGACAAAGGCGCCGCGATTACGATGTCCACGAACTCGCGCGGCACCTTGTATCGCGACCGCCTTGTGCTGCAGCGGGGAGAAAGCGAGTTGGCTGCCTCCAGTCCATTTAAGCTCGAGGCGAATGGGCTGCGCGTGACTCCGAATGAGACGAATTCGCGCGGTGTGGTTTCTCTGGCAGCAGGAAACACTGTGGAAGTCGCCGCGCTAAATGGCAGTTTCGGCGTTACGAACGTTCAAGGCATTCTGCTGGCTAACGTCCGTCCGGGTAGCGTGGTTTCATTCGCTATGCAGGCGGCGGGCGCAAGCCCCACGACGTCATTCTCGGGTGTAGGCCTGGTTAGCTACGAGGATGGGCATTATTATCTCACCGATAGCGCAAATGTGAAGTATGAGATAACTGGCAAGGATTTCAAGCAGTATGTAGGCACGAAAGTTGTAATTTCGGGTACCATACAGGCTCCCGCTGCGGAAGGTACACCATCGGTGATTTCTGTGAGCTCGATAGGGATTAATGGTCCCACCGGGATGTCAATGACTACCAAGTTAATCATAGGCGGGGTGGTTGTCGGCGCCGCTGTCGGTATCGGAGTCGGGATTGCCGTATCGAACAGTTCCAAACCTCCGGCAAGTCCGTAACCCCAGGTTCGGCACCCCATGCTCTCGAACCGCTACGCATATCAAGTTTAGATGATGGACACACGATGCCTCGGATAAGCCGGGGCATCGTGCTTCTGTGCGATCAGGTATGGATGGCTGGTGTTCCGATTGCCGCCCGGCCGAGCTGCTGGACCGCCTCATCGTTTTCTGCCTGCAAACCCGTTTCATGGCTTTTCATGACCCAGGGTTGCCCGGCTTTCCCGAGTGGCCACTGCATAAAGACTGCTCCGGGCATAAAGTGTCATACAAATGGCATATTATGTCTGGCGTGAGATCTCGATCAAAGCGTCTCTGGGAAGGGCAAGTGACCTAAAATGATACACATGCAGAGCAATTACAGAAGTTTGGGACTGTCAGACATCTGTCTCACATTTTTCTTGCATCTTTCACACATGCGTGCTAAATCTTGTGTCATACTGTTTTTTGCTTCATGCGAACACCGCGCTATAGACTTCCCCAGTCAGCGCCCAGACGAAGCACCTGCGCACTTGTAATGACAAGTGTGCCTGGTCTGCTTAAGGTCCTTCCAGAAACATGGGACCGACG
>JBEKZR010000327.1:0-4334 GCA_049509715.1 Occallatibacter sp.
TACGCGAATTCGTGAGTCTTCGGCCTTGGACTGTCGTTCCTCCCGAGTAGCACCTGCGCCTTTTCGAACTGCGCTATCGTGATCATCGCTTCGTGCCGTCCGGGATGCCACTCGTTCTGATATTGAAGCTGTCCGGCGTAGAAAGGATTTGCGAAGACGCGATAGATGCCGCTCTCGCTCAACGGACTGCCGCCCATTCTCTTTTTCTTGGGCGTCCGAAGTCCCATTTGATCGCTCGCAAGGGCGCAAAGTTGCGGGACCGTATACCCGCCTGACAGCAACAACTCCCATAGCCGTTTCAACAAATCAAATCGCTCTGGATCGTGCAGAATGATCTTCTCGCCCGTCTCCGACCTCCCGTTCACGTACCCAATAGGAGCGCGTCCCGGCAGCCAGCCGCGTTCGCGCTTGGTCCGGTTGCCGCGCCTGATATTCTCGCTGAGCGCGTCCACATAGTATTTGGATTGGCCGAACATGATCGCCAGCATAAATTTTCCCTGTGACGAGTTCTCGAAGGTGTAGGTGGGAAACTTCAGGCTCATCAGTTTGCCGGTATCGAGATAATGAATGATCTGGCCGCCATCCACCGCATTGCGCGCCAGCCGGTCCGGATGCCACGCAAGGATGCCGTCAGCCTCTCCGCGCTCGATGCGCTTGAGCATGGCGTTGAAGACAGGCCGCCCCGGAGACTTGGCGCTCCGAGCCTCTTCTATCACTTCAACGATGTCGAGATGTTCCCGTTCCGCGAATCGCTTGAGTTCCTGACGCTGCGATTCGATTGAAAGCACCTGATGCTCCTCGTCCTCGGATGATTTCCGGCAGTAGGTAAAATATCGATTCATTGGGAATGTCTGTTGGTTTCGACCTTTACGTTCACTTTAGAGAAAAGCCGGTGCAAGTCAAATGCCCGTGATGCCGTACTCCTTGCAGGTCGGGCAGGTGGCGAAGTCGTGGTCGGCTGGCAGTTCTCGGATTAGAAGCCGAAGCAGCGCGAGCAGTTCCGGAGACACTGCCTTGCGCGCGTTCGGCAACGGATCAGTCGGTTTCCGATGCTCGCCGTCAGAAATCGGCGGAGCAACATTCCGCGAGCGGAACTCACGTGGTTCATATCCTGTCATGTCCCACAGCTTACGCCTGGGGATGAACTTTCATAGGCTGTGATTCTTTCCGATCTGAAGGAGTCAGGGATGCCAATCGCTATCCCGAACAAATTCAGAAGTAGTCCACGGGGCGGTGCGTGAATTGTGCAGCGAAAACGCGGCCTCACCTCAGCGCCGCTGTGGACAACTGCCTCCATCCGGGTGGCACACATTGCTTCACAGGAACATTTATATATCTATTCAGATGCCTAACCTGCCTGCTACTCTTAGAGCAAACGTCGATAAAATAATAGATCTTTTACAACAGCATTCATGGCACTTGAACGGATCGCCAACTACCTTCGGTCGCATCGCAGAAAGAGCGGGTTGAGCCAACGGGAATTGGCGCAGATCGTTGGCTTCTTCACGGGAGTCCAGGTTTCTAAGCACGAACGGTCGGTCGTGATCCCCGCCCTGCTTATCGCGGTGGGATACGAAGTGATCTTCCGGGTATCGATAGCGGAACTCTTTCCCGGCCTCTACCAATCGGTGGAAGGCAGGATCGAGGAATACCTTGCCAACATGGAGGAAGAATTGCAACAAAGCACCGCCAAAGGGCGGCGAGCAGCGCTGACAGCCCGCAAGCTCGAATGGCTGTGGGAGCGAAGAGACAAAGAAACATTCTGACCCCATTCATGCAATCCGAGACCACCCATGACCCACGATTCCTCGCCATCGACCTGCGCCCGCAGCAATGGGGTTATGCGGTCTTCGAAGGGCCAAGGCGATTGCTCGACTGGGGTACAGTCTACTGCCGGCCGGGCGGCCATCAAGGTGCGGCGGCGGCGCGCAGAAGCATCGCCAAGCTGTTGAGGGCATTTCTTCCATCGATGATAGTGGTGAAAAAAGTGCGCCGTACCATAATCCGCAATAGCCCTGGCGTTCAACCGATTATGAAGACGATTCGCCGTGAGGCGCAAGCCCGTTCTATCCCAATGTGTCTATTTGCAAGAAGTGAGGTGCGGGAAGCATTTCGCATCTTCCACGCAAAGACCAAATACGAGATCGCGTGCATTCTCGTTCAGATGTTTCCGGAGCTTCTCTGGAAACTCCCGCCTGAGCGAAAGTTCTACGAGAGCGAGCATCCCAGCATGACCATCTTCGACGCCATCGCTCTAGGCCTCACCTACTGGCAGTCGGGCGGCACGGAAATTCCGCCGCCGGAATGATGATCCTCACAAGAAGCGAGTCCTTTCGCCGGCCTCTCGGGTGACGTATTGACCAACAATATGTGTCCGTCACATTCCTCAGAGAGGCCGACGAAAGGGCAGTCGACTCTGCGCCTTTTCCACGTACTAAAGTTCCCCGTAGTAAGGATCTCGTGCTAAAACAAAGAATGTGTCACTCCACTACTCTCTCCGCCGCCTGAGTGTTCCGATATCCACTTGAGATCGCTAAACTGATCAATCACACTGTTCCCATAAGTTGAGCGTCTTTCTGGAAACTGTTCAATCCATTCTTGGACAACAAGTCTCTGTAGTCTGGAATCGAGCTTTATGTATCCTGGAGAACCTGATGCCATACTAGCTTGAGCAAGTCCACCTAGCAGCAACGATCGTGTTACCTGGATATCCTTCAATGGGACTGATTCATCCGTGAGATCAAAATTGACGGGGAATCCACCACGGAGAAGTTGAATTGTTGCGCGGGGCAGACGCACTTCGATTCGATCTGTAGAAGACCGGTTCTCCGATGGCATCCTCCGATAGAGCCATGTAAGCAAACTCCGGAATTCCCTATCTTCCGAGGAGCAGCTCAAGAATACTTTTGTGCCCATCACCTCGTCTATCCAGCTTATTCCGGTTGCATCCTCGCCTGTACACCCGAAAATGAAGTCGGATTTCGCAATGAGGTCTCCAACATTCCGGCACATGGCGATTCCGTGCACTGGCACCATGTTCAAGTCGTATCCGAAGACTTGATCTCCGCGGCTCAGAAGTGCACTGGCAATAGCTAAGCCTATATTCCCCAAGCCAATCACTCCTGCGCGCATTCTCCGGGGAGGAATGACCTCCTTCATCTTCTTGATAACAGTCTCACTGATGAGTGGGGACTCAATCCTCGACTTAGCTGCCGAAAGTGCGACAGCGACCACAGGAATGCTTGGAGCTTCGCCTATACGCGTGACGCCACTCGTTGTCTGCTCAACGCCGGCAATAGGTAAGCACCCTAGAAGACTCTCAGGAACTGAGGCAATACAATGCCCCCCGTCGTCAAGAATGAGAATCCCCTTTTTCCGGTCATGCCCGACGGCAACTCGGACATCCCGCCACAGCTGCTTTACATAGGTGTCAAACTCTTTAGAAAAGTCCCCCCATTTCCCTACTGTCCGGTTGACTCGAACATTGATACCAAGTCGCAGAAGCTCATGCAAAACATCTTGATTCGTCGAATAGTGCTTTCCAAGGAGATAGATGTTTGACGGTTCCGCCCCTAGATAGAGGATTTCCTGAATCAGGCTGCCTGTTGTTCCTAGGAGATGTTGCACACCAATAATGCACCAGTCATTCATAATGGAGCCCGATGTAAGCCTAAGACAATCTGCCACTGACCGAAGTATAGGGGGGCTTGGAAAAGGCGAAGATCTCATATTGGGCAATTATCCTCAACTTAACAGACGTGCGCTTGATGTCAAGACGCCGCTTTCGCGACCTTTTCTCCTGCTGGATTGGACACTTCAAGACGAAGACACCGTGTTAAGAATTTTCCCCGTACACTTTTGATGACGTCTTCGCCAGACTGGTTCCAGTTCTTTGCAAGGGCAATCTGTTCCTTGAAGTCGCGCAGAAATCCATCATCTTTTTCAAAATGTCGTATATTGCTTTCTCGATCAGGCCAATCTAGATTTGTGGTCAGTTGCCGCCACGATTGAATGCCGCCAAGACGATGACCCTTATCCTTAATAAACGACAATGCAGTGTGAAGAGTGATCATCGCCTCACGGGGCCTTTCGACCTTGGGCTCCGCAACGGGACCTAGCAGAGTGGGGCAGTCTAGGGAGTAGTATATTGCTGTTGGCCGCGAGTCTTTGCCTATGCGAAGCTGGTGTGCTTGCAGCAAAAAAGGAAAGTGGTCTCTTAATCCAACGACATCGTACAATCCGCTATCCTTCAGAAAAGCGATTGCCTGCATGAATGGACCACCTTCGTTTTCTGAGCTTACCGGAACGAACCCAGGCAAATCGCCGCGAGCAAT
>JBEKZR010000328.1:0-4299 GCA_049509715.1 Occallatibacter sp.
GTCGGCGGCGACCTCTCTCAGGTCCGCATCCACGCCGGCGAGATGGCCGGCGCCTCGGCGCGGCAACTCGGCGCGCTGGCCTACACCGTGGGCAATCACATCCACTTCGCCCCCGGCCGCTTCGCCCCGGAGACGTTTGAGGGCCGCCGCCTGCTCGCGCATGAGATCGTTCATACCCGGCAACAGGACCGCGACGGCCGCGTCCGCCTGCAGCGCCAGCCCGCGCCTGGCGCCGTCGACGTCGATCTTGCGCCCGCCTCGACGGAGGAGGCCGAACGCCTGCGCGCCGCCGGCGTCAACCTGCCCACAGTCGGAGCCGCCACCTGGACAGCCATCGGTGGTTCGCCGTACGCAACGCTTCTTCCCGGCTACTCGCAGCAGGGCGACACCTGCGGCGCCGCCACGCTCGTTACCGCCCTTCTGATCTGGGACCGCGAGCACTGGGATCCGGCGCAGCCCAACTCCCGCGCGGTCGAGGCCTGCGAGCTGGTGATGGCCACACTCGAACGCCACGGAAGCCAAGCCGCCGAACACTGGGCCTCGGCGCATCCACTGGCCGAGTGCGCCGGCGACCGGCAGTGCAGCCTGCAGGCCTGGCAGTCCATGCGGGACACATTCCTCGCGAATCTGGCTGCCATCCGCGCAACGGCCCGCACGCCGGGAGGCCGCGTGACCGAGGCTAACTATCGGCAGCTCGGCCTGGCGCTCTACTTCCTCTGGAACCAGAACACCCGGCCCGGCCTCGACTCGGCGGCAATCTTCAACATCCATCGCTCGCTGGGACTGAACACCTTTACCTCGACGAACATCTCCAGCTTCGACGCCATCTTCTCCAACTCCGTCGTTACCGGCCTGGGGCCCGATGAGATAGCCCAGGTCTTCTGGATCACCAACCGCGGCCAGCAGCACGCCTTCCTTGTCGGCAGGCTCCAGTCGGGAGAGTGGTTTCTCTCCGACCAGGGACCGGCGCCGGCATCCGAGTTTCGGGCTCCCACGCTGGATCAGCTTCGCCAGGCGGTCTCTTTTGCGGCCTCGTCGGGCGCGTACTGGCTCTACACCGGATCGACGGGGGAGTTCATCCGCCGCACCGGCATCTTGCCCGGCTACACCGGCGCGCAGAAGCTGGGCGGCGCAAGCAGCACGCACCAGGCAGTCGAGACCACCGTTCCTCCCGGCGCGGAGCTTTGCGAGATCGACGCCGGCTGGACAACCATCGGCGAGACCGTCACACGCGCCGGCTATGTCGATCGCAAAGACTCGCTGGCCGCAGCGCAGGCGGCTCTGCCAGCGGCGGCCGGCGGCGGCTTGATCGTCGAAATGCCGGCCGGCGTCTTCATCGTCTACACTACCTCTGCCGTCTCGCAGGCCAACCTCGACGAACGCGGCATTGATGCCTCCGACTCCGCCGGTATGCTCCTGGGCGGCGTGCATAGCTTTCACCATGCCTGGCTCATTCTCGGCAACCGTTTCGGCATCCGCAGAGGCTGGTTTCAGGTCTATTGAAAGGACTCCCGATGCACTGGGAAGAGCTTATCCTCGCCGTTCTCGCCGTCTGGCGCATCACGCACCTGCTCAACGCCGAAGACGGCCCCTGGGACCTGATAGTCCGCATTCGCCGCGCCGCCGGCGAGGGCTTTTTCGGCCAGCTCCTCGACTGCTTCTACTGTCTCAGCGTCTGGATCGCCGCGCCCTTCGCATGGCTGGTGGGGACGAGCTGGCGCGAGCGCCTGCTGCTCTGGCCCGCCCTCTCCGGCTCCGCCATTCTGCTTGAGAGGCTGACAGCGCACGCGGAACCTGCCGCGCCGGCGATCTATGCGGAGGATGGGGAGGACAAAGATGTGCTGCGGAGCTAAACGAGTGCAGGCACGCACAAATACTGCGCAGACGATGCGCCAGACGGGAACGACTGCAACCACGGCGAGGGCGGTGAATGCCGATCCGGCGCAGACGGTCTTCGAGTACACGGGCAAGACGGCGCTTACGGTTGTGAGTCCGACGACCGGAAACCGGTACCGGTTTGAGAAGACAGGCGCACAGCTTCCGGTGGACGCGCGGGACCAGGCGACGCTGCTTTACGTTCCGAACCTGCGGCCGGTGCGCGCTGCTCGCGGCTGAGTGCGTGGCCCGTTTCAGAAGCTCGGCGCTGCTCCCAGTGGATGACCGGCTGTTCGTCAGTTGCTACTTGTTACCACCCAACACGTCTCCGGCGCGCTGGGTGCGCTGAATACAATTAATTCCGCCACCAAGCACAATGCTATGCCGCCACCCCAGTGCCAGGGAATGCCACCATCCGATACAAGGTTAAGGCGCCAGACAATCGGGCAGGGGTTCCCGACAGTATCATCCACGCCAAAGGGGTGTGGGGATATTGATCAACCAGTAACTGCTGGGTAGCCGGTCAGGCGGCTCATGTTGTCGTATTTTTGGCTGGTAATGACGCAGCGGGCGTCGGTCCGTTTGCAGGGGACACCAGCGCTTGGGGAACAGGCGCTCGATGAGTTTGAATAGGTGTAGATGTCCGTTCCTAGCTCGGAATTCAGCGCATGGGTTAGACGCGAGAGGTTGTCATGCTGGAACGTCCGCCCCAGCCCGTGCTGATTCACACTGAGCATATTGCCCAACAGGTCACGCAGGATTGTACAATCAATCCGGTCGGCGTCCAGACAGGTGGCGCAGCGAAGTTGTGGCAACAGACCGCTCCAGCCGGAGCTGTCACACCGCAATCCGGACAAAGCCCGTTCGGTTTTCGCCCGCCGGCAACGATGTTGGAGTCCTCACTGCCTCAAGCGCCAGGCACGATCACACTGCCCCCTGCCATCATCAGCGTCTATGAATTCGCGGTGATGCAGCAGCAGGCGAAAATGAGTGGCCCGCTGCCCCGTTAGGCAGATCACGGAAGTGGGGCAAATACGGAATTGAGGCAGTGACGGCCGCCGGCTGCCGTCTTGCCTTGAGAGCTTTTTGAACACTACGCTGAATGCAGAAATGGAACCTATCATGACTCCTAAGTTCGTTCGTTCTTTGTTGGCTCGACCTCATGCAATCCTGATCGCAGGCCTGCTTGTTTGCGTCCCTGCAAGCGGGGCCGATCTCCAGATGAAGGTAAACGATAGCGGCTATCTGGATACTCAGGGCTTCAGCGTGATGCTCTACCAGAACACCTATCACCCGGTCTTCGTCGATGAGAAGAACGCCGCGATGCAGATGATCCTCCACGGCCAGCGCATCGCCACCAACGGCGACGTGCGCCTGGTGCCCACTCCCGAGCAATGGGATTTGGTGGCCAAGCTCAAGGGCCGCAATGCCGACAAAGAGCACAATCGCCTCACGGCCGATCTCTCCTTTCCTGCCTACCAGATGGACTACACCCTGGAGGTGACCGCCGAACCGGGCGGCGTGCGGGTGAGCGTCAATCTCGACAAGCCGCTGCCGGAGAAGCTGGCCGGCCGCGCGGGCTTCAATCTGGAGTTCCTGCCGTCCATTTATGTGGGAAAAAGCTATGCGGTGGACGGCAAGCAGTTCGGCATGATCCCGCGCAGTCCCCAGGACCCGATGAAGCAGGTGCTGCCGCCTGTCGACGATCCTAAGAAGTTGCCGTACCAGGATGAATGGGATAAGGCGAAGGGCTACACGCAGCCGCTTCCGGTGGTCACCGGAAATAGCATCACGCTGGCGGCGGAAGATCCGCTCTACCGCGTCAATGTCAGCTCCGAGACCGCGCCTGTCTCGCTCTATGACGGACGCAACCGCGCGCAGAATGGCTGGTTCGTGCTGCGCACCTTAATTCCATCCGGAAAAACCGAGGGCGCGGTCGTCTGGCATATTCATCCGGACCTGATCCCGAATTGGACGCGGCCGCCGATGGTGGCGCACAGCCAGGCCGGCTATCCTCCCAACTTCCCCAAGGTCGCGGTCATCGAGCTTGATCCGAATTACGAAGCGCCGAAGACGGCGAAGGTGGTTCGCCTGGGCGCTGACGGCACGTACAAGCAGGTCTTCGAGGGGCCGATCAGCACGCCCACACCGTGGCTGCGCTACCGCTATGCGAACTTTGATTTTTCCACGGTAAATGAACCCGGCCTGTATGCGATCGAGTACGCGGGCCAGCGCACCGATCTATTCCCCATCGCGAAGGACGTGTACAGTCGGACCTGGCAATCCAGCCTGGATGGGTTTCTGGCCGTCGAGATGGACCACGTCTCGGTGCGCGAGGGTTACCGGCTCTGGCACGGCGTCTCGCACATGGACGATGCCCGCCAGGCGCCGCCGAATACGCAGCATTTCGACGGCTACTCGACG
>JBEKZR010000329.1:0-4296 GCA_049509715.1 Occallatibacter sp.
CATGATGGTGCGCATATTGGCCATTCCGATCTGGGGATTGTTGCGCGGCTCGGCAAGGTTGCCGGTGGCCCAGCCGAGGACGGCGGGGGTCCCGGCGCAGATGGAGGCTTGGTGCTTGCCGCCTTCTACGCGTTCTAAAACTTCAAAGCTGCCGTCGTCGTGGAGAGCTATCTGGTCTACGCCCTGGAATTGGTCGGTGATGCCGAGGCGCTCGCCGATTAATTGAAGCGTGACGCCTGCGCCGCGAGTTGCCGACTCCCAGCCACCGAAGAGGAGGACGTTGGTTTTCTCGAGGCCGGGGAGAGCAGCAATGGTTTCGGCGAGGACTGCGGCGGTGGAATGGGCATCCGGAAAGCCGCCGATGGGGCCATCGACGGGGACCAGCTCAAAGGCGACCTTTTGCGCTATGGTCATCATGACCTGCTGCAGTTTGGCCTTGGGGCCTAGCGAGACGAGCCAGAGTTTGCTGCCTGGATTTTTGGCGGCGAGATTCGCGGCTTCATAGAGAGCGCTGGCGGCCCAGGGGTCGAGGACCGCGGGGAGGACCATCTCGTTTTTCAGGCCGGGGCCGGCGGGGGTGGTGATGGGTTCGAGGGTTTGCAGGGGGTCGGGAACGATGCCCGCGCAAACGACGATGTGCAGAGAATTTGCCATGAAGATTTCCTTTTGTAGCTAGTTTAATTGGCCGAGGCTCAGTTCTCCGCGGAGTGCAGGCCGCCCGCGCCGGCGCGGAAGTCGATGTTGGAGCGCTCGCCGTCGGGCGATTGTGCACAGTTCCACAAGCACGCGCCGCAATGGACGCATTTTTCGCGCTCAAAGGCGGGCAGGGCGTCCGGTCCCAGCGTGATGGCCTGGCCGGAACACATGGCGATGCAGGTTTTCTCCACGCAGGCAATGCATAGCTCCCGGTTGAGGAAGACGACGTGATCGGCAAAGCCGGGGATGGCCTGCACCTTGCCGCCCATCAGCAGAGCGTCCTGTTGCGTGACCAGGAGACGGCCATCGAAGGGTATCTCAGGCCAGCCGCGGGCAGTGAGCAGGGCATCGTGGAGTGAGCGGCCATCGGCCAGGGCCAGCGCCGCGGCATCTTTCAGCTTGAGGCCTTCAGCGGAGCGCGGAGGAAATGGCCGAATCTGTTTATGGGGCGGCGGGACATGAGCCGCGAGCGAAAAGCGGCCGCCGGTGAGTCCGGCCAGAGCCATGCCGATCATGCCGCGAACCAGACTGGAGCGGCCATGGGCGCCATGGAAGCCGTTGCGGGCGTTCTCGGCCTGGCGCGCGCCGCGCTCGACCCAGCTCAAGCGGCGGCGGGTTTCGTAGGTTGCAGAGAGGTTTTTGCGGTCAAAGGGCTTGCCGGCGCGGAGCAGTTCGACTACCGCCTCGGCCAGTTGGACGCCCGTGGTCCAGGCCTCGTCAACGCCGGAGCCGGTGAGCATATTGGTCGAGCCGGAGCCCTCGCCGATGCGGGCAAAGCCGTCGCCGGAGAGGAAGGGTTGGCCGCGCCTGCCGGATTCCTCCAGCGATTTGGCGCCCCAGGAGCGGAGGGTTCCGTCTTTGAGATAGCGCCACAGGGCTGGGTGCTGGATGTAGTGCTGCAAGTAACGGTAGGTGGTGCGCAGCGGGTCGCCCATCCAGGAGGGGACGAAGATGCCGACCGAGACCAGGCGCTCCGGATGCACATAGAAGAAGCCGAAGATCTCCGGCTCCGGATAGCCGAAGGTGTGCCAGACGCTGCCTGGTTCGAGCGGGGAGCCTTCCGGCAACTCGATGACGAACTTCATGCCCAGAGCCCACTCGCGGCGGGCGTACCCCGGAGGGGTTCCCAACTTCTGGTCGAGCGCCCTGCCAATCTGGCCCACCGGCCCATCGCCTACGACGGTGAGTTGCGCGCGCACATCCATTCCGGCCATGAAGCCCTCGGCGGGAGCGCCGGTGCGGTCCACGCCCTGATCGGCGAGACGCAGGCCGAGGACAGCCTCCTCCACCGGAACGTCCTTGCCGGCGGGGCCCGAGAAGATGGGCGCGCTGACCGGCGTGCCTGGCCAAATCTGCACCAGGCCGGCAGCCATCAATTGCGAACCGACCCACTGGTTGAACTGGCCGATGGAAAGCACCAGGCCGCCGTGTTTGTGGAGGAAGGCGGGGGTCCACGGCAGCTCGAAGGCTGAATCTCTTACACCTGCGAGCTTTCCTCCAAGACGAAGAAAAAAATCGCCGAGACGCAAAAGCGCGGAGCGCCGGCTGGCGCCGATGGGGTCCAGCAGATAGAGAACACGCTCGCGATGGACTTCGGCGGCCAGGGGAATTTCGGCGGGGTTCAGATGAGGGAAGCTGGCGCGAATGCCCTGGGCGCGGGTGACCACGCCGCTGACACCCGCCGCGATGTCGTCGGCGCGCTCGTAGCAGAGCACCTGCAAAGGCATTCCGGGAGAGACGCGGCTTTGGAAGGCGGGATCGGCGGGGTTTTCATTCCAGGCCTTGGTGAGTGTTGTCAGAAAGCCGCCCATGGCGGGACCAAAGCCGGTGCAGGCGATGTCGACTTCCATGGTCTGGCTGTCGAGGTCCGGGGCGGGTGAACCGACTGGCGACGTCTCCCAGGTCTCAGAGGCGAGACCTGGGGCACCCACGTCCGTGCTGGCTTGACTGCCGGGGCTCATGCGGGATAGTCCAGGGCTTCGGGAATCATGACCTTGCTTACCGTTTCCGCGGCGCGGTCCTTGGCCAGGCGTGAGCCGCTCAGGCAGGTGGTCAACTTGTTTTGGAGGCGGAGGAATTCGCTGGCGCCGGCGCAACCGGCGCAGGGGCCGGCTTTGGGCGGATGGGCACCGTCGCCGGCCAGCACATCGACGGCCATGGCGGAGATTCCCGGCATGGTCTCCTCGTACTCGTCCAGCTCGCTCGCGAGGAAGCAGCCCTTGTGTTCCGGGTCGTCCCAGGAGGGGTGGCAGTTGTAGCCGAAGACGAGTTCGCCGCAGATGCGGGAGACTTCGCCGGCAGCTTGCGCGGCCTGGGTGTGGCAGAGGTCGCTGAGGAACTGGACGGTTCCGGCGAGGCCTTCGGCGGCCACGGGATCGTCCGCGCCGCGAGCAGCCAATTCGAGTACATCGAGAATCTGACAGCGCGAGGCGAGCAGCCAGCACAGGGCATCGGCGAGCGCAAATGTCAAACCCTGGCGCTGGCCGTGATAGAGCTTGGCGCCGCCGGGATCGGTTGCCTTCTGCAGATAGTTCAGCGTCCAGAGCCAGAGATGCATGGCGGAGGCTAAAGTGCAGGCGCCGGTTCCGGGATGATCGGAAGCGATGCGGCGCATGCCGGTGATCCAGGCGCGGAACTGGGCCAGAAAGACTTCAGAAGTCATGGTGACGGTCAGCTGGCGGCGCTGCACGGCCTCCGGACCCTCATAGGTTGCTTCCAGTTGCGCGTCCATCCACTTGTTGGCCAGGAAGCCGGGGCAATCCTCGGTGATGCCGTAGCCGCCCATCAGGCTGACGGCTTCGCGCATCATGTTGACCCCGTGGCCGGTGTTCCATAGCTTGGTGGCCGGACAGATCACGTTGACCTCGGCGTCTTTGAGGACAAAGTCCACCAGGGGATCGGACTCGAGCCCGGCGCGGCGGGGGTCGTTCTCGCTGAGCGAGATCAGCTCGATAGCCCGCTGCTCGCTTTCCTTTAGCGCCTTCAGTTCGGCGCGCCCGCCCTGGATGCCGCGGTCCTTGAGGATGACGGACTTCTGCTTTTCCAGCGGGTCAAGGGTGTCGAAGAGGCGCGCGGCGGCAAAGCCTAGGGAGGCAGCCGCTTCGCCAGTTGCCCAAACGTCGACCAGCCGGTGCAACGCGTCTTCTCTCTGCTGGATGCCCTGCTCGTAGCGCACGGTACCGGGTTTGGTGCCCTCGGCCCCGCGAAAGCGCCCGCGCTGATAGCGAATGACCGGCTCGACGGCCGAAAGCAGCTTGGCGGCCGTCATCAGGCCCACCCCCACACGGGAGCGGCGCAAGACTGCTTCAATGATCTCGCCGTGGTTAAAGTTGGGGACGATGACGCCGTCCTTGAGGGTGTATCCGCCCACGATGCGGCTGGCCGGAACCTTGAGGTTGAAGATCGGGTCGCCGGTAGAGGAGAGCTGGTGAACCAGCTTTTTTGTGGGAGTTCCGTGGTCGAAGACGCCCTCGTCGGTGTCTTCGAGAATGATGACGCAACTGCCCTTGATGCGCGGGTCGTCGGAGTTGACCGCGGCGGTGACGAAGTTGGCGAAAGCAATGTTGGTGATGAAGCGGCCGCGCTTATCTACTTGCAGCC
>JBEKZR010000033.1:0-16692 GCA_049509715.1 Occallatibacter sp.
GCGGTTTCCGGCGATTTGCGCACCATTATGCGCGCGCGCCGCCACCTGGCGCCGGGCGCCCCGGATAGTTTCTCCATCGAAACCAGCGCAACCTTCGGGAACCTGCTAGGCAGAATTCTCAGTAACTTCGGAGCAGTAGTCGTAGCCATCGCCGGCGTCTCCCTGGTGGTTGGCGGCATTGTCATCATGAATATCATGCTGGTTTCGGTCACCGAACGCACCCGGGAGATCGGTGTCCGCAAGGCGCTGGGCGCGCGCCGCAAAGACATCCTGCTTCAGTTCCTCATCGAGTCCGCAATCCTGGGGTTGCTAGGCGGCGTGATCGGCGTGATCTTAGGCATCAGCGTGGCCAACATCATTACCCTGGCTATCTCATTCCCCTCGTCCGTCCCATTCTGGTGCATCCCGGTTGCCTTGTCCGTTGCCACCAGCGTTGGCCTGTTTTTTGGCGTTTACCCGGCGGCCAAGGCCGCGACGCTCGATCCCATTGTTGCCCTGAGAGCGGAGCTATAGGCATGAAGCTAAGCGACTCAAAAGAATCCGTGCTGTTGGCGCTGGATACTCTGCGCAAGAACAAATTGCGCTCCATCCTCACCATTCTCGGCATCTCCATCGGCATCGCCACCGTCATCCTGATCTCGTCGGCCATCAATGGGCTCAATACGAACATCGATCAGTTTATCCGCACCCTGGGAACCAACGACCTGTGGATTTACCACTTTGAACCCTTTGGGACGCGTCCCACCACCGAGGAACTCAATCGCAAGAAGCTTACCTATGAGGACGGCATTGCCATGCGCAGCCTCCCGTATGTCGTTGCCGTCGATCCCGGTCTTACCTACCAGAATTTTCAGACAGGCCTCGGCAGCGTCTCTCTCAAGGCCGGTACGCACAAGATTTCGAACACCATTCTGACCGGCAGCACGTCGGCAGTCAAAGAGACTCAGGATATCGAGCTGCTCGAAGGCCGCATGTGGACCGATTCAGAAGAAGAGCACCGCGCCAATGTGGTCGTCCTGGGCCATGATGCCGCTGAAGATCTTTTCCCCGATGAGTCCCCGATCGGCAAGGATATCGATTGTGAAGGCGACATCTTCACCGTAATCGGAGTGCTCGATCTCCAGCCGCAGCCCTTCGGAAGCGGCCGCAACACGCAGGACAACTCCGCTTACTTCCCCCTGGAGACCTTCCGTAAGCTCCATCCGGAGATCCAGGACTACTGGATCACCGTAAAATATGACGATCCCGCCCATAAGACGCTCGTCGTTGACGAAATTCGCGAACTCCTTCGCCGCCGCCGCAACGTTCGCCTGGAGCAGGACGACAACTTCGCTATCTTTGGTCCCGACTCGCTCACGCGTCTATGGAATCAGCTCACCATCGGGCTCTTTTCGTTCATGGTCGCTGTCTCTTCCGTGGGTCTCATGGTGGGCGGCGTGGGCGTTATGAACATCATGCTGGTCAGCGTGACCGAACGCACCCGGGAAATTGGAGTCCGCAAGGCCATTGGCGCAACCAAGAAAAACATCCTTCTGCAATTCACGCTGGAGGCCGTGACTCTGTGCGTGATTGGCGGCCTGCTCGGCATCCTGGCTGGGGCTCTATTCACCCTGATTCTGCATTATGTCGTGTCATTCCTTCATGCCGCTCTTTCGTTCACCTGGGTTTTGATCGCCTTTGCGGTCTCCTGCGCCATCGGCCTGGTCTTCGGCATTTATCCCGCCTGGAAGGCAGCCTCCATGGACCCCATCGAAGCCCTCAGGTACGAGTAATACAGCCTCTAGCTGCCAGCCCTCGGCATGAGCATGTCCTTATCGCTCGTGTACCCGCTATTGACCCCTGCGCTCAACAGGAGATCCAAAAGCTAGAGGCTGGCAGCTAGAAGCTGTATTCTTACCCCTGTGATGCCACACGTTTTAGCCCAATCCGTGGAGATTCTCACCACGGTGCTGGCCGTGGCCGGCATGGGCTACTTTCTGGCCGCCATGGTTGCCGCACGCGCCTTTTTAGTGGCCCGGCGCGCCCCGCTGACGCCCTTTGCGCCCGGCGTCAGCATCCTCAAGTCCCTCAAAGAAATGGACTTGGGCATGATCGACGCCTTCCGCAGCCACTGCCGCCAAACCTACGCAGGCGAGGTTGAACTGCTCTTCGGAGTTTCCTCGCTTGCCGACCCCGCCGTGGCTGCAGTCGAACAACTCAAACGCGAATTTCCCGCTCATTCCATTCAACTTATCGAGTGTCCCGCTCGCCTTGGAACCAACGGCAAGGTCAGCACCCTGGTTCAGCTTGCAACCCATGCCCGGCATGATTACCTTCTCCTCAACGACTCCGACATCACTGTCTCGCCCCATTATCTTGAGCGGGTGATGGCCTGCTTTGCCCCTGCGCCCAACGGTCCAGCCAAGGCCGGTAGACCACTGGCGCAAGTAGGCTTAGTGACCGCCCTTTATCGCGGCCGCGCCCACGGCACACTCCCCTCGCGGCTGGAGGCGCTGGGCATCGCCACCGACTTCCAGGCCGGCGTTTTGCTCTCCAAGATGATTGAGGGTGGCCTGCATTACGGCCTGGGCTCCACGCTGGCTGTAAGCCGTAATGCGCTCAACAAGATAGGAGGCCTCGCGCCGCTGGTGGACCACCTCGCCGACGACTACGAACTGGGTGCCCGCGTAGCCCAGGCCGGCTACCGCGTCGAGCTCAGCGCCGAGGTGGTCGAGACCAATGTTGCGGCTTACGGCTGGCGTGGCTTTCTTGATCATCAGCTCCGTTGGGCCAGAACGGTTCGCGACGCGCGGCCCTGGGGTTACGCCGGCCTCATCTTTACCCACGGCCTGGGCTGGGCGTTGCTCAACGTGCTAGCCAGCGGACTGAGCCCATTGAGTTTATGGCTGCTGGGACTGAGCTTCTTCCTGCGCCTGACCCTGGCCATGGTGGCGGGCGCGGCGGTGCTTGGCGACCGCCAGGTCCTCCCCGGCCTTTGGCTGCTGCCTCTTCGCGATCTCGTCGCCATGGGCGTCTGGGTAGCCGGCTTCGCCGGCAACACCATCGTCTGGCGCGGCGAACGCTTCCTGCTGAAGGACGGAAAGCTCGAAAAACCGGTGCGCCCCTAGTCTCCCGTAGTCGCCACCGCCGGGTCCTGCACGCTGATGGCCGCGCAGTCGATGGACAGGCAACTGCCCAGTTCGCTGAAGTTTTTCTCCCAGCGCGGGCGGTCGTCGGTGGCCAGCGCGGTAAGGGCGTAGCTTGAGCTGCGCAGAATCTCATACCAGATGTTCTGCGCCTGCCAGAGGTTCAGCTCGAAGGGCAGCTCGACCAGGATGCGCGCCATCGCCAGCGTCCGGTCCAGCATCTCCAGCGACCCCGAGGAGGCTTGCAGCTCGCTCATCACGCGCTTCATCCGCTGGTCGGCGATGTAGGAAAGCGTGGCCGTCTCCAGGGGAACCTGATCTGCCGCGGCCAGGGATAGAAAAGAGCGCAACTGGGCCTGATCGATGGAGTCGGCCTCCAGAGCGCGGCGCAGTCCCGCGTTGATGGCGAAGCCCGCCGCCAGGGTGAGCGCCGGCGGCTTAGGCAGTCCCGCCTGCGAGAGATAGTGCAGGAGGCTGGCGTGATCTTCATAGATCGTGGTCAGCGAGTTCTCAATGTCCCAGAGCGTCGAGTTGAGGATGATCTGCACGATGCGCCGCTGCTCGTCGGTAAACAGCGAAGTCAGCGTGTAGTCGACGTGGGCGTGGTAACGGTCGAGAAGGCGCATCACCTCGGGAAAGAGAGCGCTCTGCACGTACTCCGCGGCCTGTTTGGCGAAGGCCTCGAACGCGGGGGCATCAGCTTCGGCGTAGGGCTTCACCGCGGCGGTAATGTTCTGGTCGCCGAAGTGCAGAACCGCAAACGAGAAGCTCTGCTGGTGGCCGGTGATGGCGCTGGCGATGTGCGCCCGGCCCAGCGCCAGCCGTCCGCGGCCGGAGGTATAGATGTCGTAGGAGATGCGGCGGACGCGGTAGCAAAACAGTTCGGTCTGCTCGGCATAGGAGGAAAAGACAGAGCTGATGGCGTAATGGGCCGCTACCTGTTCCAGGCCCAGCTTCATGGTGGCCACGCACTTCTTATAGATTTGGGCGCCATCGCCGGCGCTGGCCACGTTGGACCGGGCCTCTGCCATGCGGGTCAGGAACGCGGGCTCCAATGATTCGGCCTGCTGGCCAAAGAGTTCCTGCGCCAGTTGCAGCACTCGCGCGGCATAGGCGACGACCTGCACCGTCTCGATGCCCGAAATGTCGTCGAAGAACCAGCCGCAACTGGTGTACATGAGCTGCGCGTGGCGCTGCAATTCCATCAGTTCCAGGGCGCGCACGCGCTCCGGCGCGGAGAGAATCTGGCTTTCATGCGCGCGCAAGAAGCGGTCCACTGACTCCGTGCTGCGGTCCAGCACCACTTCGATGTAGCCGTCCCGGGCGGCCCACACATCTTTGAAGAGCTTGCCGCCCTCCTGGTCGGTAAGCGGGATCAGGGCGTCGCGCAGTTCGTCCAGAGCCTGGCGCAAAGGCGCGCGCCAAAGCTGGTTGAATCCCGGCTTGCCCCCGTTGCAGCCGCAGTTGGAGCGCCAGCGCTCCACCCCGTGTACGCAACTCCATGAGGTGTTGTCGGCGATCTCCGCTTCGTACTCGGGCGGAAACTGCTCCAGAAAGCCGCCATAATTGGCCAGCTTCACCGTCTTATCCGCTTCCAGCAGGCGCAGGGCGTAGGCCAGCGCCATCTCGCCGTGCTTGTGGTGGTGGCCATACGACTCGCCGTCGGTGGCCACGTGGACCAACTGCGGCTGCGTGCTGTCCTTGAAACCGGCTTTGAGACGTGCGGCAAAATTTTCGCCGGAGTTCAGCAGCCCCTCGAACGCGATCGCCCGCGAAGCAGCGCTGTTGTAAAAGAACACCGCAATCGAAACCCCGGAGTCGAAGCGCACCAGGTAGGGGCGCGTGGTGTCCACGGCAGCGCCGGGGGTGTCCGTCCAGCTCGCGCCGTCCTTCAAGGCCCGGATGCGCTTGCACTGGTGCGGCGCCAGCACGGTGAACTTGATGCCGTGCTGGGCCAGCAGCTCCAGCGATTCGGTGTCGGCCGCGGTCTCCGGCAGCCACATGCCTTCCGGCGGCGTGCCGTAGTGGTGCTCATAGTCGGCAATTCCCCAGCGGATCTGGGTGATGCGGTCGCGCTTGCTGGCCAGCGGCAGAATGATGTGGTTGTAAACCTGCGCCATGGCCGAGCTGTGTCCGTGAAAGCTCTTGCGGCTGCGGCGCTCGCCGTCCAGGATCGTGCGGTAGGTGCGCGCCGCGTTTTCTTTCAGCCAGCTCAGCAACGTGGGCCCGAAGTCGAAGCTGATGCGCGCGTAGTTGTTCACGATGCGCTGGATCTGGTTCTTGTTGTTCACGATGCGCGCCGCGCCGTTGGTGGCGTAGCACTCCGCGCAGATGCGCTCGTTCCAGTCGTGGTAGGGCGCGGCCGTGTCCTGGGTCTCGACCGTCTCCAGCCACGGATTCTCGCGCGGCGGCTGGTAAAAGTGACCATGAATGCAGATAAAACGTTTGCTGGCGGCCATGAAAAATAGCTCCTAGCCTTTAGCTTTTAGCTAAAGCTCCGGGCGCTTAACCTCTGACAAGGCGCTTCCGGCTTCGATATTCAAGCCTGCGCAAATCTTCTTCGGCAAACGAATTAGCTAAAAGCTAATAGCGAATAGCTGGAAGCGGCTTTGATTATTGTAGGCTTGCCCGCCCTGTCGGCGCTGTGGTTTTGGCCAGGTCGCAGGCCCGCCACAGGTACCAACTGGCCACGGAGCGGAACGGCGCCCAGCGTTTTCCCCTTTTGAGCAGCACTTCGGGCTTGGGCAAATCATCGGCCGCCAGGGGACGGGTTTTCGGGATTCTTTGAAAAGTCAGCGCGAATCCCTTGCGCACTCCGTAGTCGCTCACCGGGAGCACATCCGGGCGGCCCATGCGAAAGATCAACAGCATCTCCACCGTCCACGGGCCAATGCCGCGCACCGCCGTGAGCCGTTTCACGATCTCCGCGTCGGTCATCTTCCTGATCGCCGCGTTGGTTGGGACGGTTCCGTCCAGAGTTTTGGAGGCCAGATCGCGCAGAGCCTTGATCTTGTTGCCGGAGACGCCGGCGGCGCGCAGCGGTTCATCGGGGGTGTCGAGAAGAAGTTGGGGAGCCGGATCGCCGCCAAAATACTCGCGCACCCGGCGATGGATAGTGGCCGCGGCTTTGCCGTGCAACTGCTGATAGAGAATCGACTCCAGCAGCGACTCGAAGGGCGAAGGCGAAGGATCGAGCCGCAGCGTGAACGCGCCCGCCCGCTCAATCAGCGCGCCCAGCTTGGCGTCGCTGGCCTTCAAGTGCGCCAGCGCCTGGGCGGGATCGAAGGGAAGTTTGCGGCTCCGGCCGTCATGGATCATAGGGGAACAGTGTACCGTGACGGGACTGGGTCGCGGCAGATGCCGCCTGATGCAGCAGAGAACCTGCCCACACTCGCCCCACGCTAGTAACATCTAGGCAGAGACGGAACGGGAGCTCCAGCGCCATGAAAATGCGGCCGGGAACGCAAACGGGATTTCTGCTGTGCGGCAAGGAGTGGATCGACGGAGAAACGCTTGAAGTGCGTTCGCCGTGGGACCAGGGTCTGGTGGGGCGGGTCACCGTGGCCACCCGCGCCGACGCGCGCCAGGCCGTCAACCACGCAGCGGCCAGCCTGCGCCGCACCCGCGCTCTTCCCCGCTGGAAGCGCCGCGAGATCCTCGAGGACGTGGCTGCCGCTCTGATCGAACAGAAGGAGCGCTTCGCGCAACTTATCGTCGCCGAGGCCGGCAAGCCCGTCCGCCTTGCCCGCGCCGAGGTGGATCGCGCCGTCCTCACCTTCAAGACCGCCGCCGAAGAAGCCGCCCGACTCGGCGGCGAAAGCCTTCCCCTGGACCTCACCGAGGGCAACGAGGGCCGTTGGGGACTGGTGCAGCGCTTCCCCGTCGGGCCGGTGCTGGCTATTACGCCATTCAATTTTCCCTTGAACCTGGTAGCCCACAAACTGGCGCCCGCCATCGCTGCCGGGTGTCCGCTGATTCTCAAGCCCGCCCCGCAAACCCCCTTTACCGCGCTGGCCCTGGGCGAGGTGATTCTGAAGGCCGGCTGGCCCGAGGAGGCGCTGGCCGTGCTGCCGCTCAGCAACGCGGATACCGCATGGCTGGCCGAAAAGGAAGATCGCATCAAGCTGGTCAGCTTTACCGGCTCGGCCAAAGTCGGCTGGGAGCTCAAAGCCCACTCCGGACGCAAGCGCGTGTTGCTCGAACTCGGCGGCAATGCCGCGCTCATCGTTCATGGCGACTGGCACGACCTGGACGAGGCAGCCCTGCGCACCGCCCACGCCGCCTTTGGCTATGCCGGCCAGTCCTGCATCAGCGTCCAGCGCGTCTTCGTCGAGCGCAAAATCTTCCAGACTTTCTTGTGGAAGGTGGTCGAGCACACCGCCAAGCTGGCTGCCGGAAACCCCTCCGACGAAACCACAGAAGTGGGCCCACTCATCCGCCTCAGCGAAGCCGAGCGCGTGGATGCCTGGGTCAAGGAGGCCGTCCAGGGCGGCGCCAAGCTGGTCGCCGGCGGAGAACGCCACGGCTCCGTGGTGACGCCGGCGATTCTGACCGGAACCGCGCCCGGCATGAAGGTGCGCGACGAAGAGGTCTTCGGCCCGGTCGTCGCCATCGAGCCCTACGACGATTTCGAGCAGGCGCTGGCCGATGTGAACCACTCGAAATATGGCCTGCAGGCCGGCCTCCTCACCCGCGACGCCGGCCGCATTCTCACCGCCTATCGCGAACTCGAAGTCGGCTCACTGATCGTCGGCGACACCCCCAGTTGGCGCCTCGATCCCATGCCCTTCGGCGGCGTCAAAGACTCAGGCCTGGGCCGCGAAGGCATCCGCTCCGCCATCCAGGAGATGACCGAGCCGCGCATGTTGGTCATGGCGGGGATCAGCTAGGTCTCTAACCGCTGGTTGTTGTACTAATTCTGGGTGCCCCAGGTCCCGATTGTGGGACCTGTGAAAGCTTGAATTCAATGCACGATATCACGCGCTCAGAGACCGGGCAAATGCCGAAGGCGGCATCTTCCTACTTGGCGATCATCTCCAGCATGGCTTTCGCGTCGGCGGCGTGAGGGCCGTCAGGGGCGAGAGCAAGATACTTCTCAAGCGCCTCTCGCGTCTCGGGCGAGGCTTGGACCTTGCCTTGTGCGGCTATCGGCAAATCTGCAAAGAGATCTGACCCCAGAACGAACCAGGCATTCGCCCTGGTGGGGTCCGCTTGCACGCACTTGCGGCAGGCCGCCGCTGATTCATGTGTGTTGCCGTTGTTGTAGAGCACGGCGCAGACATTGAAGTAAGCCTGTCCGGCGTTGGACGCCAACCCGGCGGCTTGGTTATACGCCTCGATCGCCTCCGTGGTGCGTTTGAGCTTGAGCAGCGCATTGCCTTTGCCAATGTAGGTCTGCGCCAGGCCGTCTTTCCACTCGTTCGTTGGCTGGCCTTGGGCGGGCTTTTCCTGTTCCGCCGCGGCCAGGGCTCGGCCGTAAGTTGCCAGGGCTTCATCCGCCGAGCCGGAGTAAAGCTGCGCATTGGCCAGCAATCTCAGGTTCAGTGACGTTGCTTTTAGCCCTGCCAGTTGCTGCGCGATGGCGATGGCGCGGGGCCACTCCTTTGCCTGCATGGCCTGGTTATATGTAGCCGTCAGTGCTTCCGGGCTTTGCCCACCGGCGCTGTTGGAGGTTTGCGGGGCGGCCGGAAAGGCGAAGAGCAGCGGCAACAGAGCCGCCGCAAAAATTGGAATGGACCTGTGCATCGCGCACCTCCGTTGATTGCGGACGCCTGGATACTGGCAAGACATTAAACCCGAAAGCGGCGGGAAGCAAGCCGTTTCGTCACGGAGTCTCTGGAGGGAGATCGTTGCGGCCTGGCATTCACAGTGCCAGGTCTTGGCGCAGCACCGTTATTGCCGGATGGCGATGACTGATTATCGCCATCCGCCGGGCCGGCCTGCTCCCGCAACACTAATAGTGAGCTCTTCTCGTTGGGGGGCGCTATCGGCCCATGATTCAGCGGCCTTCAGCGCATTGAGAAAAGAGGGAAAATAAGTTGCTTACGCCTCTTACTTGGCCTTGGCCTTCTGCGCGGCCCACCGCTTGCGTTGCGCATCGGCAATCCGCTTGCGCGCCTCGGCGCTCAACACGCGCCTCTTCCTGGCCTTCCTTTTGGCCTTGGCCGGCGCCTTTTTGGTTTTGCGCTCAGTTACTTTGGTGGCGAGGTTCTCGATGTTGGCCAGCAGGGAGCGTGCCTGCGTCAGCGTTGCGATCTCCTCGTCGATTTGGGCAATAATGGAATCAATAGCCATAAGTGAAGCATAGCTCAGAATTTCGCTTTTGCGCAATTTGGCGGAATATTTTTTCAACTTACGCATGCGCAATCTGAATCATCTCATTCCGGTTTGCCCACCGTTTTCTCCAAATAAGCCTTCTGCAGAACGAAGAACGCCAACTTTTTCTGCCCCTGATCGGAGATAAGTCCCTTGCGGTTGAATTCATCTTGGATGCCCGTTAGGGGCCTGTTAGGCGAGCGAAAATCCATCAGAATCCACGGGCTCATCCCCCTGAGTTGCGGAATACGGTTGAGCATGCCCAATTGATGGCGATAGATATTGGCCTGGTATTCCTCTGTCCAGCGGTCATTGTCGCCGCCGTGCAGGCCGGCCTTGGCGCCGCCGCCAAACTCGCTCACAATCAGGGGTTTCTGGTAGTCGATGCGCCACTCGGTCACGTCGGCCGTCTCCGGATGCTGCTCATACCAACCGATGTATTCATTTACTCCGATGACATCCAGCGTCTTGCCCAGCGCATCGTCCACGATCTTGGTGTGTCCTTCCGCGCGCACCAGCAGCGCCGCGGTAATCAGCCGCGAGGAGTCAAGCGCGCGCGCGCGGCTGGCGAGAGTTTCGATAAATTGCGTTCGCGCCTCGGTGTTCGGCGTTTCGTTGGCCATCGACCACAGGATGATCGCGGCGTGATTGCGCGAGGTTCCGATCTCTTCGTCCAACTGCTGCTCGGCCTTGGCCAATACTTTGGGATTGTCAAACTGCAGCGCCCAATAGACCGGATTCTCCGACCAAACCAGCAGCCCCATCCTATCGGCCGCGCGCAACATGGTTTCGTCGTGGGGATAGTGCGCCAGGCGGACAAAGTTGCAACCCAGTTCTTTGGCCCAGCCCAGCAGCGTCTCCGCGTCTTTGTCCGTGTTGGCCCGGCCGGTGCGGTAAGGCGCCTCGGCATGAATCGAGATACCGCGCAGAAAGATCGGCTTGCCATTCAACAGAATTTGCGTCCCGCGCGTCTCCACAGTGCGAAAGCCGATGAGATCTTCGATAACGTCTTGTCCTGCGCTGATTCGGACCTTATAGAGCTTCGGCGTCTCCGGCGACCAGCGCTTTAACCCCGGTGCGGGCAAGCGAATCGCAGCGCGTCCGTCCTCTCCTGCAATGGCGGATGTCTTTACGCCTAACTCGGGAATCTCCACCTCGACCTTTGCGCCGGGTTGGCTGCCCTCAACATGAATCCAACCTTCGATTTGGGAGCCTTCCCCGCGGCTTAGGTGCACGTCATACTGATCGATGAAGGCCTCCGGAACCTCGATCAGTGAGACCGAGCGCGTGAGGCCGCCATAGTTCCACCAATCGGTTTCGAGCGTAGGAACATTGTCCTCGCGGCGCGTGTTGTCCACGGCGGCCACCACGAAGTTTCCACCCGCATGAACCGCCGTCGTCACGTCGCAGTTGAAGCTGGTGTAACCGCCCTCGTGCTCGCAAACCTTCTGGCCGTTGACCCAGAACCAGGAGTGATAATTGGCCGCGCCCACGTGCAGAAAGATACGCGTGTGCTCCTTGGGCTGGTAGGTGAAGTCGCGTTCGTACCATACCGGCCCCTCATAGAAGAACAGAGACTCGCGCTGCGTGTTCCAGTCGGCGGGCACCTTCAGCGTGGGGGCCCTGGAAAAGTCGTACTCGATGGGGAATGGATCGCCGGGCTTGGCCTTCTGGTTGAGGAACCAGCCATTCGACTTCTCCTGGTGATGAAAGCTGAATAGGCCGGAGAAGTACGGATCGACGATGGATGCCCAATTGCCGTCAAGTGAAAGGGCTGGCCGCCGGTCGGCGCCGGTGAGGACGATCGGGGCATTGGCGGGCGCGGCCCAAGCGGGGGAAACGGCCAGCAGCGCGGCAGCGATTGCGGCGAGAAGAAACCAGCGGGCGATCAGTGCATCAGGGAGCGTAAACAGGCGTACAGGCAGATGCTTCATTGCGGAGCCTCGGAGATTTGGTTTTGCATGGGAGCATTCGCCGCATTTAATCGTGCACAGGCGGCCGCTCCCGACAGACTCGTAATCTTATCGCCTGGCAGGCCGGACTGTACATCCCGCCCACGCCGTCAGGCACAAGTAAAACGACAAAGGGGACAGACCCCTCGGGCCGTCCCCTTTGTTGTGTTTCGTTTCCGCTTGTGTTCGTCCGCCTACATTCCCAGATACTCAACATGCACATAGGTGCCGAGGCGCACGTTGTAGGCCAGGTACCAGCCGTCGTGGTCCGGGTCGGGGTAAATCACGATGTCGTCGGAGTCCCACAGCCAGCCGTCGCAAAAGGCGATGTCAAAGGGCGCAACGTGCCAATACCAGTTGTTGAACCAGAAGCGGGTTGGTCCGCCGCCGCCCATACGCCATACGTGCCCGTGGCCAACGCCGCCGGGAAAGCGGCCATGCGCGAAGGGGTAGTCGAGGTGATAATTCACGTCGCCGCGGCCGGTGTCGTGGCCGACCCAGGACTTGCCATCCACGTGCGGGACGTTGGGGTGGCCGGCCTGGTCGGCATAGTTGCGCTTCGGGTCGGGCGCATGCGGCGCGCCTTTATACACCGAAGGACCGTGCGATGGAATGGCTTGATGCGGTGCGGGAGCACCACCACCGCCTTCGTGACGCTGGGCAAACGCTGGAACAGCAAGAACGAGCAAAGCTGCGAGAGCTACCTGAATGGACTTCATCGATTCCTCCGGATGCCCTCAGGGAGAACAGCGAATCTCTTCCCCTCGGGCGGATCATCCCCCAACAACATTAAATACAACCCGGCACATACACGCAAGTTGCGGCGCGATGATCTTTCGAGCAGCGCTCCAGATGCCGGACTTACGCCGATCTCCTGATAAGCGCTGTACGCTTAGACGGCAAGTCTCCGCCACGCATAGAGCGGGAACCGGTTGGCCAGTTCGGCCACCTCGCCGCGGATCCGTTCGAGCGCCGCATCGTCGTTCCGCTGCTCCAGAGCCTTTGTCATCCACGCGGCTATCTGCCGCATCTCCGGCTCCTTCATGCCGCGGGTGGTCAATGCCGGCGTGCCCACGCGAATGCCCGAAGCCTTGAGCGGCGGATTGACGTCATACGGAATGGTATTCTTGTTCACCGTGATGCCGGCCTTGCCCAGCGCCAGTTCGGCCTCGGACCCCAGTATCCCCTTTTCAAAAACATCCACGAGCATCAGGTGGTTGTCTGTGCCACCGGAGACGATGCGGAAGCCGGCCTCCTGGAGACTCAAGGCAAGCACCTTGGCGTTGGCCACGATCTGCGCGGCATAGGTCTTGAACTCTGGCCGCAGCGCCTCGCCCAGGGCTACAGCTTTCGCGGCGACGATATGCACCAGCGGGCCGCCCTGCTGGCCCGGAAAGACTGCCTTGTCCACCGCCGCGGCCAGCTCCTGCCCGCAAATAATCAACCCCGAACGCGGGCCGCGCAGCGTCTTGTGGGTGGTGGTGGTGGTGATGTGCGCGTGGGGCACGGGCGAGGGATGCACGCCTCCCGCCACCAGCCCGGCGATGTGCGCCATGTCGAAGATATAAACCGCACCCACCTTGTCGGCAATCTGCCGCATGCGCTCGAAATCCCAGAGTCTTGGATAGGCGCTGGCGCCGCCGATGATGGCCTTGGGCCGTTCGCGCTCTGCAATAGCCTCCAGTTCGTCGTAGTCGATCAGCTCCGTGTCGCGCCGGACGTGGTAAAACGTGGGCCGGTAGAGCTTGCCGCTGAAACTCAGCCTGTGGCCGTGGGTCAGGTGCCCGCCGTGCGACAGATCCAGGCCCAGAATCGTATCGCCGGCCTGCAAGACTGCTGCGTAGGCCGATGCGTTGGCCTGCGAACCGGAGTGCGGCTGCACGTTCACATGCTCGCCGCCGAAGATCTGCTTGGCCCGGTCGCGCGCCAGGTTTTCAACCACGTCGGCATATTCGCAGCCGCCGTAATAGCGCCGTCCAGGGTAGCCCTCGGCGTATTTGTTGGTAAAGATCGAGCCGGCCGCCTCCAGCACCGCCTCGGATACGAAGTTCTCGCTGGCTATCATCTCCAGCCCCTCGTGCTGGCGGAGAGTTTCCTGGTCAAGAGCGGCGGCCACATCGGGGTCGGCCTGGGCAAGGGAGAGAGACATGCGATCGGTCATAAAAGAATTTTAGCGCGGGTGGCCTCCGGGTCCGTTTTGCGACCTGACCGCGGATGGCCGTGCGGAAGCGCGCCAGGCGCTGGATGTCGCGATCGATAGGATCGCCGGGGTGCTTGTGCTCAAAGCGCAGCACCGGTCTTGATCGAATGGACATCCTGTTGAAACTTCGCAGCGCTACAGGCGCAAATGGTGATCAGGGCTTGGACAACAGTGTCTTCAACCGCTTCTCGATCGTCTTCAGATTGGTCTCGCCTTGAAACCGCGCGCGAACTTCCCCATTCCTGTCGACCAGGTACGTCAACGGCAGTCCAAGAACTCCGCCGTACAGTTCTCCGAGCTTTTCGTCGCCCATCGCAACGGGATAATTCAACTTCAACTTGGCATAGAGTTTGCGTGCTAACTCCGGGTCGTCATCCATCGAGATTCCGACGACCTGAAAGCCTTGGGGGCCGTATTGCCGCTGCCATTGGACAAACCTGGGCATCTCAACCTGGCAGGGGGCGCACCAGGTGGCCCAGAAGTTCAAGAGCACCACCTTACCCCGGAAGGTGGCTAGGTCGAGGTTTCCGCCGTTCAAGTCGTGGAGCGTAAACTCGGGCGCCTTTTTGTTGAGAAGGGACTCCGCCGCGCAAGCTGTGCGCGAGCCGGCAGCGAACCAGGCTCCCAGCAGCAAACTTGCAATCATGAGGCCGGAGATCCAGGTCCGCGCCCCAGTGATCGCCTCCGGCCCGGCCGGCGCCTCGTCGCGCGAACCGCGGCTAGCGGCCGCTCTCAACCGGATACCCCTTGTCAACCCAATCCACTCCGAGGTTGTCGGCGATATAGAGAGCCTTCACGTTGGTGAATCCCAGATCGCGCAGCAGCTTGAAGGCGGGCCCGATGTTGGGGCAGCGGTTCCACGGGCAACAGCCGCAATAGAGCACGATGAAGCTCTTCCGGGGGAGCGGCGCCACCCTGTCTTGCAGTTGCTTCAGGCCCGCGGTTTGCGACCCGGCCCCGGCATATTCTGCGCCCGCGATATGAGCCTCGGCAAACAGCAGGTGCGAACCCACTTGCAATACCAGTGGCCTGTTTGCTCCCTGGGCGTGCAACAGGCGATTCAACTCCTCGGGCTGAAGCAGTTGCGCGCTGGGAATGGAAAAGGCACTGTCGGACGACGGCGCGCCCCCGCTGAACTGCGCGTGAAGCGGTGTGCGGGCGGCCAGCATGATTGCCAGAACGGCGATCGTTCCCGTTCTTTGAACCAGGCCAAATCTCATCGGGGTTTCTCCGCAACCAGTCTAACCCGTCGCGCACGACCCCTGTGTGCAATCGCCCAGTTGCGGATAGGTTGAAGCGAACGGATGGTTCTAGATGTCCAGGTTCTTCACGTCCAGCGCATTGTCCTCGATGAACTTGCGCCGCGCCTCCACGTCTTCGCCCATCAGGGTGGTGAAGATGGCTTCGGTTTCGGCGATGTCTTCGAGCTTGACGGAGAGCAATGTGCGGCGGTCGGGGTCCATGGTGGTTTCCCAAAGCTGCGCTGAGGTCATCTCGCCCAGCCCCTTGTAGCGCTGCACCTGGTAGTCCTTCTTGCCCTGTTCCACGATGTAGGCGAAGAGCTCGCGGGCGGTCTGCTTTTCGACGGGCTCCCGCAGAGCGCGGGCGGTGCGGCGGGCCTGCTTGGATTCCGACTGGGCTTCCGCGCTTTCGGAGGCTTCGCCGGACTCCTCGGAGTCCTCGGCGGAAGTTTCGGCGGCGCTGGTTGAGACGGCGGCTTTGGCGGCGTACTCGATGAGGAACGGCGGCTCCAGAAATTCTTTGATGAGTGTGTACTTGGCCATCATCTGGCGGAACTCGGGGCTGGAGGCCAGGGTCCAGTCGATGCGTCGCTCGGCGCCTTGCGTATCCACGAACGCAAATGACCAGGTATGGTGCTCCTCATCCTCAACCAGCTTGCCCAGCGATTTGAAGTCAAACTCATCGCTGCGCTCGGCCAGTTCGGCACGCAGCAGGGCCAGTTTGGGCGGAATATCGCTCTCGGATTTGGAGGCGAAGTCGGCTCTGTGTGTCAGCTCGGCACGCGCCAGCAGCTCCGTTAGTTTTTCATTGCGGATGCGCTTGTCCACCTTCTCGACGAAGTCCAGGTACTCACTCAAGGTTCCCATGAAGCGGGTCAGGGTGGCGCCCTCGATATGGCTGGCCGCCTCACCGTGGCGCACAACCATGCCCTCCGACGCGCGTTTGACCATCACCTTCACAAACTCCCGCTCGTCCTTGATGTACTGCTCGAAGCGGCCCTTCTTGATCTTGAACAGCGGCGGCTGCGCAATGTAGATGTTGTCGCGCTTGATCAGCTCGGTCATGTGACGGAAGAAAAACGTGAGCAGCAGTGTGCGAATGTGCGAGCCGTCCACGTCGGCGTCGGTCATGAGGATGATTTTGCCATAGCGGATTTTGGCGGCGTCGAAGTCGTCTTTGCCGATGCCGCAGCCCAGTGCGGTGATCATGGCGCGGATCTCCTCGTGGCCCAGCATCTTGTCGTAGCGCGCCTTTTCCACGTTGAGGATTTTTCCTTTGAGCGGCAGAATGGCCTGGAAGCGGCGGTCGCGGCCCTGCTTGGCGGTGCCGCCGGCGCTCTCGCCCTCTACCAGATACAATTCGCAGCGTTCCGGGTTGCGCTCGCTGCAATCGGCCAACTTGCCGGGCAATCCGCCACCGTCCATCGCGCCTTTGCGCCGGGTCAGGTCACGAGCTTTGCGGGCGGCCTCGCGGGCGCGCGCGGCTTCGACTGCTTTGTTAATGATTTTCCTGGCGATGGGCGGATTCTGCTCCAGGTATGCGCCCAGCCGCTCATTGACAAAGGCCTGCACGGTGCCGGCGATGTCGGAGTTGAGCTTGCCCTTGGTCTGGCCCTCGAACTGCGGCTGCGAAAGCTTGACGCTGACCACCGCCACCAGCCCCTCGCGCACGTCGTCGCCGCTCAGGTTTTCCTTCATGTCCTTGAAGAGTCCGAGCGACTGGCCGATTGCGTTGATCGTTCGAGTAAGAGACGTCCGGAAGCCAGAGAGATGCGAGCCTCCGTCTACCGTGTTGATATTGTTGGCGAAGCTGAAGACCGTCTCCGAGTAGCTGTCGTTGTATTGCAGCGCGATCTCAA
>JBEKZR010000330.1:0-4226 GCA_049509715.1 Occallatibacter sp.
TTTACCGGCCCCGGCGATCAACCGGCCTACGATGCGGACTACTCCAACCGCGACAACGGCCTGATCTACACGGCCAACGCCAAGACGGCTCCGGGCGCCAAAGAAAGCATGAAAATGGACTTCCGCCACGCCGACCATGCCGACGCTCAAAAGCTGAACGCCATCCTGTGGAAGGACGCCATGGGAGGGGCGCCGGTTCCCGCCATGCTGACCGAGCGCCGCAAGAAGACCGCCAAAGACGACGATTAGGACGGCGATTGCCTTCTGCACCGGCTCTGCATTCGCTCGCCAGGGCGTTTACACTATCCGCATGACCAAGCGCATCGGCATCCATCTCGGCACAACGGGCGGGGCATCCAACGCCGTCGAGCGGGCGCGGGAGATCGGCGCCAACACCTTGCAGATTTTTTCATCGAGCCCGCGCATGTGGCGCGCGGCGAAAGTGGACCCCAAACAGGCTGCGCGAATGAAAGAGCTGCGCGCGGCCCTCGACGTGGGTCCGCTGGTGATTCATACCGGCTACCTGATCAACGTGTGCAGCCAGTCGGATGAGATTCGCGAGAAGAGCGTCGCGGCCTTTCGCGGGGAGATCGAGCGGGCGCTGACGTTTGGCGCCGAGTACCTGGTGCTGCATCCGGGGTCGTGGAAAGGGCTGACGCGGGACGAGGGCCTCAAGCTGGCGGCGGACTCGATTACGCGCGCCATCGACGGGCTTCCGTGGCACGGAACAGGCTTCCACATCCTCATCGAAAACACGGCCGGGGCGGAGTTCTCGCTGGGCGGCAGCTTCGAGCAGGTAGCGGAGTTGGTGGCGCGGCTCCGGGCCTCAGCGCCGGTGGGCGTGTGCCTTGACACCTGCCACACTCACGTGGCCGGCTACGACCTGATTAGCGCCGAAGGCTACGCGGAGACCATGCGCCAGGCCGGCGCGACGGTGGGCTTCGACGCGGTGCGCGTCTGGCACATGAACGACGCCAAGGCCGCGTGCGGCTCCAAGCTCGACCGGCACGAGCACATCGGCCAGGGCACCATGGGAGTCGAGCCCTTCCGGCGGCTGCTGAACGACGAGGGCTTCGCCCACGCGGCGTTTATCGCCGAAACCCCGGCGGACGAGCCCGCTGACGAGGAGCGGAATGTGCGGGTGCTGAAGAGCCTGGTTGGACCGGCCTAGATTCGCTGGGCCGATAACGCGCGATGGTTCCGCAGGCCCTCACGCAAATAAACCTGTAGCCATGCATTTCAGAAATGCGGTATTGTTCATACCCATGGAGTTCATTCAAAGGAGATCATCGCATGAAGACGTTGAGCAAGAATCTTCCCCTCATCCTGGCGGCTGCGCTGCTCACCCAGATAGCGCACGCCCAGGCAGCGCCAACTAAAGATGCCGCCCCAAAGCCTGCGGCAAATCCGTCCCAGTATCTGCTTGATTCATGGAACGACATTGGCCGGAAACTGATTGCAATGGCCGAAGACTTCCCCGAAGACAAGTACGATTTCAAGCCGAATCCGGCCCAGAGGTCGTTCGCCGAGCAGCTTTTGCACGCCGCCGGCGCCAACTACTTCTTCATCAATCCGGTAAAGGGCGTAAAGCCGCCCTCCGGAGACGCGAAACGATCCGACTACAAAACCAAAGCGGCCGTGGTCGAGTTTGTGAAGAAGTCCTTCGCGGATGGCGCGGCGCTGATCAAGAGCAAAGGCGACAGCGGACTCGGCGATTTGTATGTCGATCCATTCTCCAACCAGCAGACCCGCTTCTCCGATGGCGCATGGGGCTTTATCGAACACTCGGGCGAGCACTACGGGCAGCTGGTTGTTTATTACCGCGTGGCCGGACTCGTGCCCCCGGAGTCGCGCCCGAAAAAGTGATCGCGGGAGATTGACAAATTAAGCAGACCTCCGTGAACCGGGCCCGACGATTCGCATAAACTGCCTTCCCGTTTACACTTAAAGGGTTATGGCGGAAGAAAACGAACTGCGTTACGACCCTTCGGCGATTGAGCCCAAATGGCAGCAGCGGTGGGCGGCGGACCCCACGCTCTACGCGGCCGAGCCTGTCTCCTGCGGCAAGCCCAAATATTACGTGCTCGAAATGCTGCCGTATCCCAGTGGCGTCTTGCACGTGGGCCACGTGCGCAACTACATGATTGGCGACGTGCTGGCGCGGCAGATGTGGATGCGCGGCTACAACGTGCTGCATCCCATGGGCTGGGACGCCTTTGGGCTGCCGGCAGAGAACGCCGCGGTCAAGAACAATACCCCGCCGCGCGAGTGGACGCTCGCGAATATCGCCGCCATGAAGCGGCAGTTTGACCGGCTGTGCCTGGGCTTCGACTGGGCACGGGAGATCACGACCTGCCTGCCCGACTACTACCGCTGGAACCAGTGGTTCTTCCTGCGCATGTACGAGAGGGGGCTGGTCTATCGCAAGAAGAGCAAGGTGAACTGGTGCCCGGAGTGCTCGACCGTGCTGGCCAACGAGCAGGTGGTGGAGGGCTGCTGCTGGCGCCACGAAGGAACATTGGTGGAACAGCGCGACCTGGAGCAGTGGTTCTTCCGCATCACCGCCTACGCTCAGGAATTGCTCGACGGCTTGGACAAGCTAGACGGCTGGCCGGAAAAAGTCCGCACCATGCAGCGCAACTGGATCGGTCGCAGCGAGGGCGCGGAGGTGGACTTTTTCCTTGAAGAACAGGGACTAGGGACTAAGGGACTTGGGGCTGGGGGGCCGGGAGCAGAGACGACGCGGATTCGCGTTTTTACCACCCGCGTGGATACGATCTTCGGCGCGACCAGCGTTCAGTTGGCGCCGCAGCACGCGCTGGTGGCCGAGTTCACCGCCGCCAACGCGGAACTGAAGGCGCAGGTGGATGAGCTGCTGGAGCAGCAGAAGAAGGCGCGCGAGGCCGGCGACCTGGGGGCCATCGAGAAGCACGGCGTTCCCACCGGCCGCTTTGCGATCAATCCCTATAACGGCGAGCGGGTGCCCATCTGGGTGGCCAATTACATCCTGGCCGAATACGGCACCGGCGCCATCATGAGCGTTCCCGCGCACGACGAGCGGGATTTCGAGTTCGCGACAAAATACGGCCTGCCCATAGTCGAGGTGATACAGCCAGTCCAAAAGATCGAGGGCGCGGAGCGCCTGCCGTTCGTCTCGGAAGACGGCGTGCTGGTGAACTCGGGCGAGTTCACGGGCCTGAGTTGCACCGAGGCGCAGAAAGCGCTCCAGGAGACTGCCGAGCGCGGCGCGTTTGGCGAAGGCAAGGTGATCTTTCGTCTGCGGGATTGGGGGGTGAGCCGGCAGCGCCCCTGGGGCACGCCGATTCCCATGGTCTATTGCGAGCGGGACGGCCTGGTGCCGGTGCCGGACGAGCAGTTGCCGGTGCTGCTGCCCGACAAGATTGAAATCACGCAGCAGGGCAGCTCGCCGCTGGCCCGCATGCCCGATTTTCTGCACACAACTTGTCCAAAGTGTGGAAGCGCGGCGCGCCGCGAGACCGACACGATGGACACCTTTGTCGATTCGAGCTGGTACTTTTACCGCTACACCGACCCCAAGAACGATCGCGCGCCGTTCGATCCGGCGTTGGCGCGGTACTGGTTCCCCATCGACCAGTACGTTGGTGGCGTGGAGCACGCCATTCTGCACCTGATCTACTCGCGCTTCTGGACCAAGGTGATGAGGGACATGGGCCTGATCGTCAACGACGAGCCGGCGCGGCGGCTGTTCACGCAGGGCATGGTCATCAAGGACGGGGCGAAGATGTCCAAGTCCAAGGGCAACGTGGTCTCGCCCGACGAGATGGCGGACCAGTACGGCGCCGATGCAACGCGCGTCTACTCGCTCTTTGCTGCGCCGCCGGATCGCGACCTGGAGTGGCAGGAAGACGGCGTGGCCGGGGTGAGCCGATTCCTGGCGCGCGTCTGGCGGCTGGTCACAAAATATGCGGCGGTGGCGCGCGCGGGCCGTGGACAGCAAGCGGATGCGCCGGCGGGCATCTCGCTGGAACTCCTGCGCAAGCTGCACCAGACCATCGCCAAGATCACGCAGGAGTTTGAGGGCCGCTGGCACTTCAACACCTGCGTGGCGGCGATTATGGAGCTGGTAAACGAGCTGCAGGACGCCGATGCGCAGTTGGCGGCGGGCGAGATTCCCGGGCCGGTGGTGCGCGAACTGTTGCAGACGCTGGTGTTGCTGCTGGCGCCGTTTGCACCCTATCTTGCCG
>JBEKZR010000331.1:0-4223 GCA_049509715.1 Occallatibacter sp.
GTTGGCTTTCACGATGGCCATCAGGCGCGGGTCCTGGATGTCGGGGGGAAGCTCAATGGCGGTAATCATGTGGTCGCCCAGCAGCGATGGAAAGTCGGGGTCAACGACGCCGCGGCGATGATCCACGGGCACGTAGAAGGCATGGATGCCGGCGACCTGGAGCATGGAGATGAGCAGGGTGGTCTTGTCCTTGCAGTCACCGTAGCGGTTGCGGAAGATGTCGGCCGCATGGTTGGCCTGCAAGCCGCCGATGCCACGTTCCACAATGAAGTAGCGGATGTTCTTCTGGATATACTCAGTGATGCGGCTGAGTTTGGTGTAAAAGTCAGACGCGCCAGCGATGAGACTCTGAGTTTGGGCGGTGATCTCCGGCGAGGGGTCGGGACGGTTTGCCTCCAGCGTGGTCGACCACTGCCCGATTGCGCGCCACTGGTTGTCCTTGCCTTCGACGGCGGCATCACCCCACTGGACGGACATGCGGGCGGCGAGGGCTGCCCATTCCGGGTGAGACTTTACCTCGCGCAGATCGAGAGCGGGCATGTCCTTCAACTCCCAGCGCCAGTGGTTGGGAGCAACCTCGAGAGGCTGGACGGGCTGATGGTTGTGCCAGGACTGGGTATGGGCGCGGCCCGCAGGCAAGTCTATTTCGAGAGCCTGGAAGACGACGGGAATGCCCGTCTGGAACGACCAGACCTTTTCCTGTGAATAGGGCTCGAGGAGTTCTTCGGACTCGCAGATGATGGTGGCGCCCACATCGACCGCAGGAGGATGTGCGATGCGGACTTTACGGGTGGAGAGCATGATGGGGATGCCGGTGTCGCCCTCTTCGGTAAAGTCGGTGTCCTGGGCCTGGTACTGCTTTTCGTCGGCAGCGATGGTCCAGACGCGGAAGTAGTTGATCTTCTCGTCCACGTCGTACACGACGTCACACGTCACTTCGCTACGACCCTGAGGCTTGAGGACACGCTTGACTCTGCGTTCGCGCTCGACGGCGCGGCCCTGTGCGTCGACAGTTTCGACGAACTCATGGAAGAGAACGACGGCAGCGGCGTCCTTGGCGTAATCGGGGGTGTGGGTCTTGTAGGCGTCGAGACCCCATTGCGGAATCGTAACGTGCCCGAACAATCCCGCATGCCCGGTTCTAGAGGCGCAAAGCAGCAGCCCAATGCATACCAGGCTGGCCAGATGTGAAGCGCGAGGACGAAGACGACGCATGATCAGTTTCCTTTCGCTGCTGGAGCGCGGGTCAGTACGAGCTGCTGTTGATCGGCCGTGGCTACTTTCTGGTAGAAGCCGCGAAGGTCCTGGTATTCCTCGGGTTTGGCGATGGTAAAGGCGCGGGAGAGTATGCGTGCAATGGTGATCTGGCCGGGCGCAGACACCGTCCTGGTGATGAAAACAGCATGCTCCGGCCAGGGTATCTTTGTGTCCTGAGGCGCGCTTTCCACAGCGAGGCCGGCGGGCAGGTGATAAACGACCTGGTCGGTGATCTGGTCGCCATAGTGCATATCGACAGGCTCCAGCCGTTTTTCCTGATCGACGAAGGGATGGCTGCCGCGGGTCTCAAAGAAGTAGCCGGGGAGCAGGAGGCGTTTGGAGGTTGCAGCGCCGAGCGTGCCTTGCACGTTGACCACGGCCAACAGGTTGCTGTCGGGATCGTCGAGGGCCAGGAAGTGATCGAGGTGGGCCTCGACGCCTTCAGGAACCATGGACTCGAGCCAGCTGTCAAACTGCTTCTTGACTTCGTCCTGATCGTTTTCGAGGGCAGCCTGACGCCAGCGGAGGGCATCCTCGCCGGTCATGACAAAGCGGAAGAGGCCGGTGAAATGGCTTTGATCATCGAAGGAGATGTCACCGGCGCGCAGCAGAGTATTTGCGGAGTACGGCAACAGCGGTGAGTTTGCGAAGGCGGGGTCCTTGGGGGTCTGGCGGATGCCGCTTGCGCCAGCATGCTTCCAGTGAACCGTCTGGAACGGGCACATCTTCTGGCCGGGGTCGAGGAAGATATCCTTGCCCTGAATGTTGAGGATGATCAGGTCGCCGTTGAACTGGTCAAAGGACAAGTAGCCGGAAGAGAAGGCGCCCTTGTCGCGATCCACGACCTTCATCTCGTATGCGGTGAGGCCGGCGGCGCGAAGCATGGCGAGGTAGAGGAGGGTAATGTCTTCTGCAGAGCCGCTCCTCTGAGACCAGACATCCTCGGCGCGCCTGGATGGGCGCAACGGGGGCCGATTCAGTTCGGCTTGTTGCCGGCTGGGCGAGAAGTCGGTGTTATCGAGGTTTTGGACGGCTTTGTAGAGCCTGGCGGCCTTCTCGAGATCGCTGTCGCCGGGAGCGAGCAAGCCGGCTACGGCCTGGCGGATAGAGCCGGTGGGCTCAGACAAGCGATCGACTTCCTTTGACCAGCGGTTGCTCTCGTTTTTCCAGAATTCCGTTCCGCTGAAGGCGTTCTTGTAATAGAAGAGCACATGGTAAGCGAGGCTTTGAACCGGCGGCATCCATTCTTCGCTGGGGACCGGCGGAATGTCAGTCAGGTCAAGGCTGAATTGGCCGATGGCGTCGGTCTTGACCTTTGCGTCTGGAGGAAGGACCGGCGACCAGATAATGGTGTTCACGACTTTTCCCTTGGAATCCACGAGATAGCGGCTGGTCATGTATTGCTCGCCATTGAGGAAGTCGTTGAAGGGCGTAAAAGCGAAGTGCGCTTTGTAGACGAAATAGGGCCGTTGAACTTCCCAGAAAGGCGAGGAAAAGTGATTTTCGTCGTAGTGGATGGTGTAGCGGTATTCGAGGATGCTGCCGACTTCCACGCTGGGCAGAGTGAAGGTGATGCGGTCACCGTGCTTGCTGGGGGAATTCAGACTCAGGAGGTCATCGGGCTTGAGTGTGAGTGGAATGATGGTTCCATCGGGGTGGATTGTGCGCGCCTTGATGTCAGTGATTTTGAAGACACCCTGCGGAGCGGGGAGTTTGCCAGCCGACTTAGCAGCGGTCTCACGGGAGTCAGGATTGTCGGGCCAGTCCTGGCCCATGTTTCGCGGTTTGACGCTCGTGATGCCAGAATCGCCAATGCGACCAGGGATTTCTACAGTAGCCAGCGCCTTGCCCTTTTCCTGGAGGACTTTGATTCTTGCGTAAAAGCTGTAGTAGTGGAGTGGATCGTCGGTGATCTCTTCCATATTCAGGAAGACGGCGGCAGCTCCCGGGGCTTTGGGATCTGTGTTCATCTTGAGTTCTTCGCTGGTGGGCGCTTGAAACTGAGCGGCGAGGAGAAGGGGAGATGCCGTAACCAGGAGGAGGAGGGAATGAAGAGAGAGATGGATCCGCATGAGTTTCTCCTTTGCCGGGAGAGCGGTGGAAGTGCACTTGAGGTCTGCTACCCCAGGCGACTCAATCTTAATCTCGTTGCAAGTTGCTGTCGATTCAGTGATGAAAAGCACGGTATGCACGCCGTTCCGGTATTCAGACAGCTCAACGGGAGGTTTTGAGGGAATCGAGGAGGGTGGAGACGAGGGCGATGGGGAGTCCAACGACGTTGAAGTAGTCGCCTTCGATGCGGGAGATCCAGCGGGCGGCGCGTCCCTGGATGGCGTAGGCGCCGGCTTTGTCCAGGGGCTCGCCGGTGGCGATGTAGGCGGCGATTTCTTCGTCCGAGAGGGTTAGAAATCTGACGGCGGTGACTTCAGCGGCTACTTCAGTGGACGTTGCGGTGACGACGGCGACGCCGGTGATGACGCGGTGAGTGCGGCCGGAGAGAAGACGCAACATGCGGGCGGCATCGGCGGGGTCTTCAGGCTTGCCGAGGATGGCTTTGTCGAGGGTGACTGTGGTGTCGGCGGCCAAAACTGTGAGATTGCCCGGAAGAATTTCCTCAGGGGCTAAAGCCCATCCTTCCCTTTTGCGCGTTTGCGGCACGACTGAAGTCGTGCCCTGATACAAAGCAGGACCGGATACGGAGCTTTCGGGGGTTCCAGTCAATTGACGGAAGACTGCCTGGGCTTTTTCGCGGGCCACGCGGGTTACGTAGGCGACGGGGTCTTCGCCGGGGTTGGGGTCCTCGGGGATGTGCGCAGGGTGAACCTCGAAGGAGAAGCCGGCCTGGGCGAGGAGTTCGCGGCGGCGGGGCGAGGCGGAGGCGAGGACCAGCATAGCTTGATTATGCCGTAAGGCCGGTGTGGAGGCCGGAGGGGGTGGCTAGCTAGGCCCCAGGTCATGGCGGGGGG
>JBEKZR010000332.1:0-4211 GCA_049509715.1 Occallatibacter sp.
CAGCGCCTCGCGGCTCAGCCCGTTCTCCCCCGAGTTCCAGTCCATGACCCTGGAAAAGGGCGCCATGATCTTCCACATGCTGCGCTGGGAGGTGGGCGACAAGGCCTTTCTGGCCACCCTCAAGGGGGCTCTGAGCCAGTTCACCGATACCGGGATGCGCTCCGCGGACTTCGTGAAGGTGGCCGAGGCGCAGAGCCAGCAGCAGTTGACCGCCTTCTTTGCCCAATGGGTCGACGGCACCGGCGCGCCGGTCTTTACCAATAAGTACGCGGTCTACCGGCTGGGCAACAACAAGGGCTTCAGGACCATCGGCGAGATTCAGCAGGACCTGGACCTGTTCCGCATGCCGGTGGAAATGCGCGTGGAGACCGACGGCAAGACGGAAGTCAGGAAGATCGACGTGGTTGGAACCGACACGGAGTTCGTGGTGGACACCTTCGGCAGGCCGCGGCGCATCAGCATCGATCCGCAGAACTGGGTGCTCAAGACCACGCCCGACCTGCAGGTGCGGGTCGCCATCCTCAAGGGGCAGCAACTGGTGGCGCAGGGCGACATGACCGGCGCGCTGGCCGAGTACCAAAAAGCTCTGGAGTCCAACCCCCAGAGTTCCCTGGCCAGCTACCGTATCGGTGAGCTGCTCTTTGCCCAGCACAACTACCAGGCCAGCGTGAATGCCTACCGCGATGCGCTCCGCGGCGACGGAGAGCCGCGCTGGACTGAGGCCTGGAGCCACATTGCCCTGGGCAAGATCTTCGACATCACCGGCCAGCGGGACCGCGCTGTAAACGAGTACCGGCTCGCGGTCCAGACCAACGACAACACCCAGGGCGCGGTCAACGAGGCCCGGCAATGGCTGCAAAAGCCCTATAAGCTGCCCGAACACGACTGAGGCGCAGTGAATCCAACAGCAGCGACGGCCAGCCTGAAGGCTGGCCGTCGCTGATTCTAGAGCGGTTCTCCAATTCACGTGCCCTTGCGAGCGCTGTGTAAGGTGGCTTTTTCTTGAGGAAAAAGCCACTCGGCGGATGTGGTTTTGGAGTATAGCAACTGGAGAACCGCTGTAATGGGTTTATTTCTTGCCGCGGGGATGGCCGAGGGAGATGACTTCCAGATCGACCCTGGCAAGGCCCGCCTTGGTCATCGCCAGCTCCTGGGCCGCTCCATAGGAGAGGTCGATGATGCGCCCTTCAACCACCAGGTCGCCACGGTCGGTGATGCGGACCACGACCGACCGGTTGTTGTCGCGGTTGTGGACCCGCACCAAGGTGCCGAAGGGCAGTGTGGGATGGCAAGCCGTCATGGCGTACATGTCGAACTTCTCGCCGCTGGCCGTCTTGCGCCCGTTGAACACCCCGCCATACCATGAGGCAATGCCATGAAGGATATCGGCCCGCTTTTCCCTGGCGGTCCTGGGGGCGGTCTTGGGGGCGGTCTTTGGGGACGCCAGCAGAGCCGCCGGGGGCGCGCTGGCGAACGGAGGCGTATGGGGCGTGGTCGCGGTGGGCCGGGGAAGCACCGCATCCGCATGCACGGTCCGCGTGGAAATCGTCACCACCACAGCGGCCAGAGCAACCGAAGAAGCTCCCGCCAACAGGCAAATCCTCAGCGGGGTTTTCAAGCTCATGTTGCGTGATTTCCTCTTTATGACCATCTACCCATTCTACTAAATCGACCCCCTTTCGCCCACCCAATACAAGAGATACCCAGGTACTTCCTGGAAGTGGAAATGGGCGGTTTTTCGGGAATTTGCCCATAAGTGGTTTATGCTGTGCGACTTGCGATTTGCACCAGGAATAGTGCAAAAGTGGATGCCTGGGCTGGATTTGCAGATTATTTTCCACATCCTGCTAGCGTCAGGCTTAGGGCCATCTACGGCCAGGAGCGGGGGATGATGGAACTGAGCGCGGCGGGACTGGAGTTGCTCAAGCGGTCGGAAGGTTTTCGCAATCAGACGTATAAGGACTTGGCGGGATTTCCGACCATCGGCTATGGCCACCGGATTCTCGCCTCGGAGTCCTTTCCGGGCGGCATTGACGAGGCGCAGGGGACCGAACTGCTGGCCGGCGACGTGCGCGCGGCCGGGCAGGCTGTCCAGCGCCTGGTCAAAGTTGCACTGGCGCAGGGCCAGTTCGACGCCCTGGTGGACTTCTGTTTCAACCTGGGCTCGGCAAGGCTCGCGGCATCCACTCTGCTGCGCGAGCTGAACATCGGGCGCTATGACGCGGCCGCCGAGCAATTGCTGTGCTGGGACCACGCGGGCGACCGAGAGAACGCCGGCCTGAAAGCCCGCCGCGAGGCCGAGTTTCACCTTTGGCACTGCGACGATTTCCGGCTACAGGCGGCCGCCCGACGGCCAGGTCTCAGGGCTTCGGCCCGCCGATCTCCACCACCTCCAGGCGCTCCTCGGCCTTGAGGTAGCCTTTGCGGCGAAACCAGTCTTCCATGGCCGGCTGAAGGCGTTCGAGCGGAACGCGGCTGCCGGCTTCCAGCACTCCGTCGCCGGCGGGCAGCGTGTCGTCGAAGACCGCGTCGTTGGTGAAGTTGCGCATGGCGAAGCTGTCAATCCAACCGATGGGGCATGGGTGCCGACCGCCGGTGGCATCGATTCGCTGGATAGATATGCGCCGCGCAAACATGCTTCCACTCTAATGGATGCGCCGCATGACGCGGCTAACTAACGCATTTTCAAAGAAATGTGAGAATCTGGAGACTGCGAATCATTTGTGGCTTGCGTTCTGCAATTATTGTGGAGTTCACGAGACGCTGCGCGTTACGCCCGCGATGGAAGCGGGCATTGCTGCGTATATATGGACACTAGAACTTGTCACATAAATACCTATCAGTCTATTCTTTCCATTTAGAATCAACGGTTTGCGATGACGGAACATGTTTATGAAACAAGCTCTAGAGCGCGAGCCAGGCGATGACGACCACGGCCACGCCGATCAGCTGGCTCATGCGGTCGGTGAGCGCAAAGGCGACGGGGTCCTCATCCAGTTCGCCGCGCGAGGCCAGCAGCCAGACCCGGTTGAGCCAGAGAATCATCAGCGGCACAATCAGCCACAGGCGGCCCGGCTGGCGGTAGAGCTTGATCACGTCGAGTCCGCTGATATAGATGGCAAAAACCACCACGGCGGCATAGGCGCTGGCGGTGCCGAAGCTGCGCAACTGCGCCAAATCCGCCAGCAGATAGCCGCGCCCGTAGGCCGGAGTGGAATTGCTGGCGCGCAGATTCTCCAGTTCAGCAAAGCGCTTGACGATGGCCAGGGAAAGAAAGAGGAACATGGAGAATCCGGCCAGCCAGTGGGAGATGGGCGTCTGGGTTGCTGCGGCGCCCGCCAGCAGGCGCAGGATATACAGGCCGGAGAGCGCGAGCACATCCACCAGCGCAATCCGCTTCAGATTCGCGGTATAGGCCAGCGTCGTGGCCAGGTAGACGAGCAGCCAGCCGAAGAAGCCGCCGGGAAGCAAGCGCCCGCCCAGGAGTCCCAGAGCGAGAAAAGCCGCGGCGATGCCGATTCCCGTCAAGGCCTGGAGATCGCCCGAGGCAAAGGGGCGCTGGCGCTTGCGAGGATGACGGCGGTCGGCCTCGATGTCCAGCAGATCGTTGACGATGTAGGCCGCGGAAGCGGTGAGCGAGAAGCAGCAGAAGGCAGCCAGCGCCGTGAGCAGTTTGTCGGCGCTCAAGGCATGCGAGAGCAGCAGCGGCACAAAGATGAGCAGGTTCTTGGCCCACTGGTGCGCGCGGACGGCCTGGAGCAGGGACTTGAGCCAATGGCCGCGCTCCAAAAAGACCCTGGCCGGCCGAATGCCGCGCAGCCGGAGCCTGATCCGCAACCACAGGCTGGGATTGGCTACCATGGCCACGTTGGCGTGGGCCAGCAGCGGCAGATCGGGCGCGCCGTTGCCAACGTAGTCGAATGCGCCGGAGCCCAGACAACCGCGCAGGCTGTTCAGCTTCTTGTTTCCGGTGAGGTTGGTGACGCCGTCGGAGCCCAATACCCCGCTGAAGATGCCCAGATGGGCGGCGACACGGCTGGCCAGCGCCGCGTCAGCGCCGGTTACCAGAAAGATGGTGCGGTCCCGGGCTTGCTCCTGCTGAAGAAAGCGAAGCAGTTCGTGGTTGTAAGGCAAGTGCGCGACATCGAGGGAGATGAATTGGGCGACGAATGCCTTGAAGGCCGCTTTGCCGCGCAGAAGACGGCCGGGCA
>JBEKZR010000333.1:0-4197 GCA_049509715.1 Occallatibacter sp.
CACCTTGTATGGCTTGGGCCCCAGCACGCGCAGAAACGTCTCCGGCGCCATGGTGCCCGCGCCCACCTCAACGTCGTAGGGCTGCTGCAACACGCATCCGCGCTCCGCCCAAAAGCTCTGCAAGCGGAACAATAGCTCCTGAAAGGTCAGCGCGGCGTGTTTCGCAGGCGATACAGCCGCTGAGGATGAAACGGTGGATGAAGGCACGGGCAATTCTCTCTTGACGGGACTGGTTGCCATTTTATCAGCCGGAGAGGAATGTGGCTCCGGGATGGGACGACTTGAGTTTGCCATTCCGATCGCGATCCATGCGCTTCTCAAGACGCGCGATTAGCGCAAAGATGGGGATCGACTCGAGGGTGCAGAGCCCAGCGATTGCGCGTCCGGGAACCCAATGGTTGCCCCAGGGCCATCCCACGAAGCTAAAGAGGGTGATGTTTGCAGCGACAACAAGAGCAATGATCACCCAAAACCAGAGTCGGCCTTTCAGCTCCCAGAATCCCCAGACGGTGAAGACAGGAACGACGACGGTAATCCAGATCGGCCAGTAGAGCTGCTCGACGCCGAAATGGTAGAGGAGCCAAAGAAGAACAACCGACACGGCCATCACTGCGAGCATCCATGGAAGGCGGAGCCGCTTGCCCTTCAATCGCTTCTCTGCTGTTGTCGGGTGCTTTAATCCGTCGATGCTGCGAGGCCTTTGTTTCCTAAGCTTTTCCGGATCAATCTGTCGCTTCTCGATTTCTTTGTCGAGAGCCGAGCGCGCTTCAGGAACCAGCGTTCGTCGAGCGCGGAGAACGCGGGCCAACTCTCCATCCATCATTTGCGCGTAGGTCTCTTCAAATGAGCGATCATCCATGGTTCACTCCCAGATTTTCACATATCGTGACAAGAGATGCAAAGACTTGGGCGCACTGTATGGCGACAAATTCTTCTTCATCCTCCCAGCCGCGCCAGAGCCTCTGCCGAGCGCAGTTTGCGCTCCAGATGGCGCTCCAGGGCCTGCAAGGTGAACCGGCGCAGATCCTGTCCGCGTCGCCGCGGCCACGGTTCGGAGGCAAAGGCCGACGCCGGCGCCTTGAGCATCCGCTGCGCCAGTTGCCAGGAGTCCGCCGAGAGTGCGCTCGCGTTTCCGTTGCGATGCAGGGCGCAGAACAGGCCGTCGCCAAGCGTGTTGAAACTGGTCTCGCCAGCCTCCAGCGCTTTGCGGCAAACGGTGCAATGGGCGATGTCGGGCAGAAGCCCCATCAGGCGCGTCATCCACAACGAAAAATAGGTCAATGGCATCCACGTCTGCTCCACCGTGGTCTGCTCCAGCACCGCCAGCAGCAACCGGAAGACCGGTTCCTGGGGATCGTGCTCGGGCAGCGCCTGGTCCAGCACCTCGGCAAAAAAACTCAACACCGTCATGCGCGCGTGGTCTATCGGAGTCGAGAGCGGCGAACGGACAATCTCCAACTGATCCAGCCGCACCAACTCCTGCCGCGGCCGCTCGGCAAACCAGGCTCGCGCTACGGTCATCGGCTCCAGCGCCCCGCCAAACCGCTTGCGGCTCTTCAGCGCCGACTTGGCCACGCCCTTCACCCGGCCGTAATCGCGCGTGAAAAAGCTCACAATCAGGTCGGCCTCATTGACCGGCCAGGTGCGCAAAACCACCGCTTCTGAGGTGAGCACGCTCATGCGTCTACATCATCGCATTGCTGCCGCGATCATTTCGAGCGTAGCCTGAAAACCAGGGCATCCAAAAGGCCTTTGAGGTAGCGATCACGGAGGACTGGCTGCGGTTTTGAGCGCAAATCGCACGCCGAGGGTCGGCAACAGAGCAATTCTGAGACAAAACCCAAAAACCGTTCAATTTGAAAGAGATACCGGCATGCTGAGGTTCAAGACCCCCCAAGAGTACAACTGTATCCAAAGCCGATGCCTCGCTTCTCAGAGCGCATGAGAAATGGCACAGCTGCAATCCGGTCTCACCATGCGATGCGGGCATGCAACTGATCGGATAGGCCGTCGCGCCCGGCCTGCGCCCTTTTTTGCACAAGGCCGGCGGTTGACCCCAGGATTACAATAGAGTCAGAGGTTCCAAATGCCTTCCGCGACGGTTACCTTCAACGGCCGCATCACTCTCCCCTCCCACGTTCGTAAACAGCTGGGACTCAAAACCGGCGACGATGTCGATTTTGTCGAGATCGAGAAGGGACGGTTTGCCATCATACCCGGCGCCGGACCGATCATGGAGCCCAAGGGTTGGACTCCAAAACTGGATTTCGCGTCCACCGTCGAAGAGATAGATTAGACCTTTCTGTAGGTCGCCAAAAAGGACTTGACGGCCAGAAGCGCCCCTATCCTTGAGCGGCACACACAAAGGCGTCCGCCGTGACGGACGCGTCTCAAACAAACTCAAAACCGCTTAGCGGCCGTAGTGTGCGGCGTTCTTCCCGGCAAAGTGGGCCCACTTCTCCGGCAGGTCGTCCTGCGCGAAGATAGCCGAAACCGGGCAGGCCGGAACGCACGCGCCGCAGTCGATGCACTCGACCGGGTCGATGAACAACTGGTCGGCCTCGGCGTGACCGTCCTCGTCCTTCTTGGGGTGGATGCAATCGACGGGACAGGCGTCCACACAGGCAGTGTCCTTGGTGCCGATACAGGGTTCTGCAATGACGTATGCCATTCTGATTTCTCCAGGGAAGATAAACTCTCGACGCTGATAGTAGCACAGGACCCCAAAGGTTGACGCAACCGTCCACTTTGGCGTTTTATGATGCGGGAATCGGGAGGCTCATCTCCGTTTGCCGTCCCGATAGCAGACAGTCCCGCGAACCGGGCCCTCAGAAGACATCTATCCAGCAACTGCCTTCTGCGCCGCCCTGTGCGCCGCATATTCCTGCGGCGTCGGAATGGGCGTCAGGCCGCGCCCGGCAAACATATCGTTGAAGAACCCGAGCAACTCCTCGTGGATCAGCCCGTTCGAGGCCAGAATCTCCCGGCTGTCCAGCCGGAAAGGTCCACCGGAGAAGTCCGTCACCCGCCCGCCGGCCTCTTCCACCAGCAGAATGCCGGCTGCGGTGTCCCAGGGATTCAGCTTGAACTCCCAGAATGCGTCCATCCGGCCCGAGGCAACATAAGCCAGGTCCAGTGCGGCCGAGCCGGCCCGCCGCACCCCGTGCGAGCGCAGCGTAAATTCCTGGTAGAAGTGAATATTCGGGTTGTCGTGGCGTTTGCGGCTGGGAAAACCGGTGGCTACCAGCGCCTCGGCCAGTTCCGGTGTGCGAGAAACCCGCATCGGCTTGCCGTTCAGCCTGGCGCCCCGTCCCCGCTCGGCGGTAAACAGCTCGTCGCGCATGGGATCGTAGATGACCGCGGCCACCAGCGTTCCGTCCTGGTCCGGTCTGCTCCCCTGAGGACGCTGCTCAAGGCCCAGCGAGACGCAGAACTGCGGGAAGCCGTGGGCAAAATTGGTGGTCCCGTCCAGCGGGTCCACATACCAGCGAAACTCACCGCCCAGCCGCTCCCGCGTGCCCTCTTCGCCGAAGATGCCGTGCTCCGGAAAGATCTCGCCCAGCCGGCCGCGGATCAGCTTCTCCACCGTCCGGTCGGCCACCGTGATCAGATCCACGTCGCCCTTGTACTCCGTCTCAACGCCCTGGGCAAAAAACTCGCGCAACCGCGCGCCAGCCTCGCGGGCAATGGCTGAAGCTTTGGGAACCCAGACGTATTCTGACGCGTTTTCCGTCACCCCGCTCATGAGGCGGCCCCATCCCCAATTGTTTCGCTCGCGCTCTCATGTTGCGGAGCACGCCTCCGGCCAGCTTCGGTGATGCTGCGGATCTGATGCTTGTAGATGAAGAGGTTTGGCTGCCCCTGGCGCGTCAGGCGCAGCATTGCATCGTCAAAGTACTCGATCCAGCCGCGCACCGTCTCTCCGTCGCGCAGCTTGATGGAGACCTGCACCTGACGATCGCTCAGTGAGCGCAGGTACAGCGCCTCCTGGCCGGTTTCGCCCGGCGGAGGCGTCTTGGAACGGCGGCGTGAAGATAAGGGCGAGGTCATGTTGCCATTTTAGACGCAGCGGCAAGACGAGAGCCGTCCCAAACCTGAAGGCAGCAGCGGAGACGCATCCTGATTTCTGGAGGGCGTGGGCGAAAACGGGCGTGCTTAAGCTGTGCCAAACCCAAGTGAACCGTTTGCAAAGCTCCC
>JBEKZR010000334.1:0-4182 GCA_049509715.1 Occallatibacter sp.
GAGCAGCAGATCGCCAACAACAACACCAACGGCGGCGGCAGCTTCATCGAGCAGGGCGCGCAGCAGATCAACGTCCAATCGCTGGGCCTTTTCACCAGCGTCCAGGACATTGAGAACACTGTCGTCAAGAACTCCAGCGGCGCGGCCATCAAGATCAGGGACATTGCCACTGTCGCGCAAGGTCCCAAGATTCGCCTCGGCCAGATCGGCAAATCCACTCACCGGCCCGACGGCTCGATCGTCGACAATCCCGACACCGTCGAAGGCATCGTGGCGCTGCAGAAGGGTGACGACTCCGATCCCGTTCTCATTGGCATTCACGCCGAAGTCGAAAAGCTGAACAACAGCATTCTGCCTAAGGGCGTCAAGATCGTCCCCTACCTCGACCGCTCCGATCTGGTGCGGTTCACCGTGGATACCGTCGAGCACAACCTCACCGCGGGCGTGCTCCTGGTCTCCATCATTCTCTTTCTCTTCCTCGGCAATGTGCGCGGCGCAATTATCGTCGCACTCACCATCCCCTTCGCGCTGCTCTTCGCTTCCATCTGCCTCGATCTCAGCCACATTCCCGCCAACCTGCTCTCCCTGGGCGCTCTGGACTTCGGCATGGTCGTCGATGGCGCGGTGGTGATGATCGAAAACATCGTCCGCCATCTCTCGCTGCACGAGGGCACCCACACCCCGGCGCAATGCATTCGCGAGGCAGCGCATGAGGTGCAGCGCCCGGTCTTCTACGCCATCGCCATCATCATCGCCGCCTATCTGCCGATCTTCACCCTGCAGGCCGTCGAGGGCCGGATCTTCAAGCCCATGGCCTGGACGGTGGCCTTCGCGCTGCTCGGCGCGCTCACCTTCTCCATGATCATCGCCCCGGTGCTGGCCAGCATCCTCTTCAGCAAGGGCGCCAGGGAGTGGAAGAACCCGATCATGCGGTGGCTCACACGTCAATATCGCGCCGCGGTTCGCGCCGCCATTGAGAATCGGTATATCACCGTGGGCATCGCCGCCTGCCTCTTCGCCGTTGCTATCTTCCTCACCTTCGGCGGCGCCATCGGTTCGGAGTTCCTCCCTCATCTCGACGAAGGCGCTCTCTGGGTGCGCGGCACGCTGCCCCCCAGCGAAGGCCCCACAGCCTCCATCGACTTCACCAACAAGGCGCGCCTGGTCATGGCTTCGTTCCCCGAGGTGACCCAGGTCGTCAGCCAGACAGGACGCCCCGACGACGGCACCGACACCACCGGCTTCTTCAACACCGAGTACTTCGTCGACCTCAAGCCCAAGAAGGAATGGCGCCCGGTCTTCCACCAGAACAAGGAAGCCCTGATCGCCGCCATGAACACGGAATTGCAGAAGTTCCCCGGCGTCATCTGGAACTTCTCCCAGCCCATCTCCGACAACATGGAAGAGGCCGTCTCCGGCGTCAAAGGCGAGCTGGCCGTCAAGCTCTACGGCGACAACCTGCGTACCCTGGAAAAGAAAGCCGAAGAGGTACAGGCCCAGATGGCAACCGTCAAGGGCATCGAGGACCTGGGCATCTTCCGCATCATCGGCCAGCCCAACCTCAACTACACCGTGGATCGCGATGCGGCGGCGCGCTGGGGCATCAACGTGGCCGACGTCCAGGATGCTGTGCAGACTGCCGTGGGCGCCAACGCTCTCACCCAGGTGCAGCAGGGCGAGGCCCGCTTCGACGTCACCCTGCGCTATCAACAGCAGTACCGCGACACCCGCGAGGCCATCGCAAATGTCCGTCTGCTCGCGCCCTCCGGCGAGCGCGTCTCCCTGGCCCAATTGACCCGTATCTCCGCCGACGACGGCGCCGAGGAGATCTATCGCGAGGGCGGCCAGCGCTACATCGCAATCAAGTATTCCGTGCGCGGACGCGACCTGGGCTCCACGGTTGAAGAGGTAATTTCCAAGGTCAATCGCAACGTGAGCCTGCCCGCCGGTTACCACCTGGAATGGGCCGGCGAGTACGAGAGCCAGAAGCGCGCCGACAAGCGCATGACTATCGTGGTGCCCATCACGGTGCTGGCCATCTTCATGATCCTGTACACCATGTTCCGCTCCTACAAATGGGCTCTGCTCGTCTTGGTCAGCGTCCTGATGGCTTCCATTGGCGGTCCACTCGCACTGTTCCTTACTCACACAAATTTCTCAGTTTCGTCTGCTGTCGGCTTCCTGGCGCTCTTCGGCGTCTCTGTGCAGACCGGCGTCATCATGATCGAGTTCATCAACCAACTCCGCGCCCGCAGCAAGGGTACGGAAGTCTCCTATGAAGAACACATCATTGACGCCGCAGTCGATGGCGCGGTCCTGCGTCTGCGGCCCATCATGATGACGATGCTTGTGGCCACGCTGGGTCTGCTTCCCGCAGCCTTTTCCCATGCCATTGGCTCGGACTCGCAGCGCCCCTTCGCCATCGTCATCGTTGGCGGCCTGCTTGCCAACCTGATCATTGGAATCTTTCTTCTGCCCACTCTTTACGTATGGATTGCGGGCGACAACGATGTTCTTCCGGTGGCCGAATCTGCCGAAGAATACTAATCGACATACCCGGAGGCCAATCGCTTCTTATCGGAGGCTTTAATCATGAATGTCAACAAACTTGTTCCCATAAGAGCATCAGAGTCGGAAGCTAGACCATCGGTGCCGAAAATGACCATCATTCAATTCGAGGGTGAGAGATAGCAAATGAGCATCATTATGAAGTTGGCGACGTGCTCCACACTCTGTGGGGCAATGATCCTGGCTACTGTTCCTGACCTTCACGCGAGTGAAAATACGATAGCTTCAGGGCGCAACCATGGTCTGTCAATCTCAATCGTGAACGATTCAGGAAAGTTTGCACCTGGAAGCAACGACTTCTGTGTGCAGTTTTCCAAGGCAGCGAACGCAGAGCCAGTCTCGGTAAAGGATGTGGTCGTTGACTTTGCGCAACAAGTCGGAAGGATTCCGGAAAAACCAACTCGTGCGCATATCACCGAAGGTGGTATTGGGCATTTCTGCGGAAAAGTCGATTTGGGAAAGCAGTATTATCAACCTGCGTTCTATTTCATATTCGTCCACTACGCGGATCCATCCGGTACCAGAAGGAAGTACCGTCTCTTCTTAGTAATCAAGCATGAATAGCATTTTTTCCCCACGTTCTTGTATTGGCGTGTTCCGCATCATCGTGATCGGCCCCGACTTTTTTGAACCACGGTAAATGTTAGTCTTCGGCCATAACCGCGTCCTTTAGGGCGAGAGGATTTGGCCATGAAGAAGAAGCGGTTTTCTGTGGAGCAGATTGTCGGGGTGCTGAAGCAGGCCGAGGTGGGGGTGCCAGTGGCGGAGCTGATCCGGAAGATTGGTGTCAGCGAGCAGACCTTCTATCGCTGGAAGAAGCAATACGTGGGCCTGGAGTCGGAACAGGTCCGGGAGATGAAGCAACTGCAGGACGAGAATAGCCGGTTGAAGCAACTGGTGGCCGATTTGAGCCCGGACAGGACGATGCTTCAGGATGTGCTGCGAAAAACGTGGTGAAGCCGTCGCGGCGCCGGCCACTGGTCGATTATCTGCGGGACCAGTACCGGGCCAGCGAACGGCATGCCTGTCGAGTATTGCGGATCAACCGCGGCACCTTTCGCTACCAGAGCCACCGACGAGAGTGGGTGGAACTCCGTGCCCGCATCCGGGAGATTGCGCAGAGCCGGGTACGCTACGGATACCGGAAGATTCTGGTGCTGCTGCGACGCGAAGGCTGGCAAGTGGGTAAGCACCTGGTGTATCGGCTCTACAAGGATGAAGGGCTGGCATTGAAGAAGCGGCCCCAGAAGCGGCGTAAGGCGGTGCGGCATCGCGAAGAGCGGATCCACCCGACAGCTCCGGACCAGGCTTGGTCGATCGATTTCGTGGCCGATCAGCTACAGGATGGCAGACGCTTCCGTTGTCTGACCATCGTCGATGTTTTTACCCGGGAAGGCATCGCCATCGAAGTGGGTCAGAGCTTGAGTGGGGAGGACGTGGTGCGAACATTCAACAAGCTAAAGCATGAGGGCAGAACACCAAAACTTCTGTTCTGCGATAACGGCAGCGAATTCAGCGGTCAGGCCATGGATCTATGGGCCTACCAGCACGGCGTGAAGATCGACCTCTCCCGACCGGGCAAGCCAACGGACAACGCATTCATCGAGTCATTCA
>JBEKZR010000335.1:0-4179 GCA_049509715.1 Occallatibacter sp.
GTAGAAGTATGAGCGTAAGCGAAATCACGGAGACACGGCAGTATCTCACTTTCAAGCTCGGCAACGAGATATTCGCCACCGACGTGGCCAAGGTGAGGGAGGTGCTTGACCTGACCACCATCACCCAAATCCCGCGCACCCCGGAGTTCATGGCCGGGGTCATCAATCTGCGCGGCAGCGTGGTGCCGGTCGTCGATCTGAGGCTATGCTTCGAGATGTCGAAGACCGTAAGCACACACAACACCTGCATCATCGTAGTCGAGGTGCTGCTGGACAACGAATCGACGGTGATCGGCGCGCTTGCCGATTCGGTCGAGGAGGTAATCGACCTGGAGCCGGAACAGATACAGCCGGCCCCGCGCATCGGAACCCAGATACGGACCGACTTTATCAAGGGCATGGGAAAACGCGATACCCAGTTCATCATGATTCTGGATATGGATCGCGTCTTCTCGGCCGAGGAACTTGCGGCGGTCCACGGAACGGAAACCGTTAAGCAGACTGTCGATGAGCAGCTTATGGACAAGCAGCTTGTGGACAAGCGGCCATCGAACAAGAAACACGCAGACAAGCAGCTAGCGGAAGTAGCTGCATAAAGGGGGAGACGGGGCGGGGTAACCCGCCCCATCTCACACCATGAGCGCTCGTGACGAATCCATCTCCAACCGGGACTATGCGCGGCTCTGCGACCTGATCTACGAGCAGGCGGGCATACACCTGGGCGGCGGCAAGCAGACGATGCTTGAGGCGCGCATCAAGCGGCGCCTGAAGGCCCTCGACCTGAGCTCTTACAGCGATTATTGCGATTATCTCTTCGGGCACCAGGGGCTGAGGGAAGAGATCACGCACCTGATCGACGTGGTGACGACGAACAAGACCGACTTTTTTCGCGAGCCCCGGCATTTCAGTTTTCTGGTCGAGAAGGCGCTTCCCGAGCTGACCTCGATGAACGGTGGCGGAAGGCCGCTGCTGATCTGGAGCGCGGGCTGCTCGACGGGCGAGGAACCCTACACGCTGGCCATTGTGCTCAGCGAGTATGCGCAGACCCATTCAGGCTTCCGCTTCAGGATTCTGGCCACCGATATCTCCACCACCGTGCTGGCCAAGGCCGAGATAGGCGTCTATTCAGACGATGTTGTAGGGCCGGTTTCCACCCCGCTGCAGCGGAAGTACTTCATGCGCGGCCGCGATCCCAGCTCCAAGCGGATGCGGGTGGTGCCGGAGTTGAGGAGGCTGGTCGAATTCAGCCGCTTGAACTTCATGGATGGCGACTACGGACTCTCAGAAAAAGCCGACGCGATCTTCTGCCGCAACGTGATTATTTACTTCGACCGGCCCACGCAGGAGCGAATCCTGCAGAAACTCTGCCACTGCCTGCTGCCGGGCGGATACATGTTCGTGGGCCACGCCGAGGCCCTGCACGACATGAATCTGCCCCTGGCGCCGGTGGCTCCGGCGCTCTACCGGAGGCTCAATGGCTGAGCTGGACACAGCGTTGCCGGAGTTGTATGTACAGCCGGGAGAATCGCATGTGGTCAGGGAGCCCACGATCATGCGCACTGTGCTCGGCTCCTGCGTGGGCGTGGCCTGCATGATTCGCCGGCTGGGCGTCGGCGCGCTCTGCCATCCCATGCTGCCCAGATACCCGCGCAAGCCGCCCGCCGGGGAGACGGTGGAGGCGGGCCGGCGCTATGTGGACTTCGCCATTCGCGATCTGGCCCGGCAATTCGACTCCCTCGGCGCGCACCGCGACGAAGTTGAGGTGAAGCTCTTCGGAGGCGGTGATGTGCTTCTCGTCACCAATGAAGCGTCGCGGCCGACCGTGGGCCAGATGAATTGCGAGGCCGCGCTCAGGGTACTCCAGGAAGAAAGCTTTGAATTGGTTGCGTCCAGCCTGGGAGGCGTCTCCGGCGTCAACATCCAGTTCAACACCGGGACGGGAGAAGTATTGCTCAAGCGGCTCAGTTATCCACGGGCGTGCGGGGCGGCGGCGGACTGCGCGCCTGGAGTGGTCTGCCCGTACCGGGCCGCCTGCGCCCGGCAGGTGCGCGCACAGCACCATCGACGGCACGGTTGACGGCAGAGAGGCGGCAGTTGTGGGTTCACCCAAGATACGCGTGCTCATCGTAGACGACTCCGCCGTGGTTCGCCAGACGCTGCGCGAGGTGCTCGATTCCGACCCGGAGATCGAGGTGATTGCCACCGCCGGCGATCCCTTTGTGGCCGCCGATCGCATCGCCGAGCAGGTGCCGGACGTGATCACACTGGACATCGAGATGCCGCGCATGGATGGGCTGACATTTCTGAAGAAGATCATGAGCCAGCATCCGATTCCGGTGGTGATCTGCTCCAGCCTGGCCGGGGAGGGCACACAAAGCGCCTTCAAGGCTCTCGAGTACGGCGCGGTGGAGATCGTCACCAAGCCGCGGCTGGGCACCAAGCAGTTCATTGAAGATTCGCGCATCGAAATCTGCAATGCGGTGAAGGCGGCGGCGGGCGCCAGGCTGCACAACTTAGGCCCTAGCCACACGGTCGAGCCCAAGCTCAACGCCGACTGCATACTGGCGGAGGCCACCCACGCCATGGCCGAAACCACGGAAAAGGTGGTGGCCATTGGCGCTTCGACCGGGGGCACGGAGGCGTTGAAGACGGTGCTCGAAGCGCTGCCCGCCGACACGCCCGGCATTGTAATCGTGCAGCATATGCCGGAGCTCTTTACACGCGCCTTCGCACAACGGCTCGACAGCCTGTGCGCTATCACCGTGAAGGAGGCCGAGTCCAACGACACCGTCATTCGCGGGCGGGCGCTGATCGCTCCGGGAAACCATCACATGCTGCTCAAGCGCAGCGGGGCGCGCTACTACGTCGAGATCAAGGACGGGCCGCTTGTGTGCCGCCACCGGCCTTCGGTCGACGTGCTCTTCCGCTCGGCTGCCCGGTATGCCGGCCGGAACGCCGTCGGGGTCATCCTGACTGGAATGGGTGACGACGGCGCCCACGGAATGCTGGAGATGAAGCAGGCCGGGGCCCTGACCATCGCGCAAGACGAGGCCACCTGCGTGGTCTTCGGAATGCCCAAGGAGGCCATCAAGCGGGGCGGCGTTGATAGGGTTCTGCCCTTGCACGCGGTGGCCCGAGCGATTGTTTAGAGCGCCAGGGTTACTGTGTTCTGTTGACTTCTATGCAGGGCCGCCGCTTCCTGCTGGTCGCGTCGACTTGAACGCTGCGATTTCGAGATACACCTTCCCTGGTTCCGCTATAGCGGCTCTCGATGTGTCGAATGAACTCAGCGACTGATGCCGGCAGCCTGCGCGAAACCCGCGGACTGGTCGGGAGGGATGGTGCTGGCGGGAGGCGGTTCGGCGAACGAGGAGTCCTTGGCGTTGATGGCGTTGGAGTAATCGGGGCCGAGTCCGAGTTTCTTGAGGGCGCGGGAGTCGGGCATGAGCTTGGTCTGCCACCCCTGGTCGGCCTGGTATTTTTGCATGGCGGCGATGGTGGCGGCGTCCCATTTTCCGCTGGCCTCGCCGGTCAGATAGCGCTCACGAATAAGGGCTCGCTGAATCTCCGTGATGCGGGCTGGCTCGATGGCCTGCTGGCCGCGCGGACGGCGCGATCTGGACTTTGCCTTGTGTGCGCCGTGCGCCTTGTGGACGCCAGCGGGAGCCGGCTGGACGGACGCAGCCAGCGCGGGCGATGCGATCAGCGCCGCAGAGAGCACGAAAGCCACACTTGCCCGGCATGAAAGCACGCTGATTTCACCTCTGAAGAAAACTCGACTCTGCATGACTTTCCGCTGAAGTTTAGCGGAGAGTCCCGCATTGCGACAAGAAGAAAAGCAGTCCGGAACCAGGAATGTATCCGGTTGCGGGAAAAGCGCCGGCTGCGGGAAGCCGGGGTCCCCAGCGATAGGGTGTTAGCGACGGGTCTTTGTCGCTGGGGTGAAAAAGCTTCGGCCGGCGTTCTTCGAACGCTACTCCAGAGTGCCCCCGACATAGCTGATTCCATTGTCGGGGTGGCGCGGATCAAGTACCTCGAAGACCACGTCGTCGCCGGTTTTGAGCTTGCCAACAATGGCGTCGTATTGATCCTTGGCACCGGTGGGCTGCTTGTTGATGCGGGTGATGACCAGGCCCGGCTCAAGTCCGTGCAGATCAGCAAACGAGCCGGAGCGGACCG